>NZ_JACFYJ010000039.1:0-76896 GCF_037126505.1 Paraburkholderia bengalensis | reverse complement strand
GCGGTGTGAGCGGCTTTCTTTTGCCTGCTTTTCTTTGCCGCTGCAAAGAAAAGTAGGTGCCGCCCCGCACAGGGGCAACGCCCGCGCCGCGAAGGCGCAGCGCGGATGCCCGCGCAAAACAGCAAGCGCACAGAGCCAAAACGCTGCGCAGCAAAAAGCAAAAACCCAAAACGTCAACCGACAACCCGGCGGAGCCAAACCACAAAACCACACCCCACATGGACATCCACATCGCAGTAGAAGGCCGCCACGACCTGGCCGGTCAGATCTACCGCCAGCTGAGAGCGGGCATCATCGAAGGACGCCTCGCGGGCGGCACGCAGCTTCCTTCGACCCGCGACCTGGCGACGCAACTCGGCGTGTCGCGCAAAACGACACTGGACGTCTTCGAGCGCCTGCTCGCCGAAGGTTTTCTGCATGCGCGCACGGGCTCCGGCACCTTCGTCGCGGAAGGCTTGCAGCGGCTGCCCGCCGAGCGTCCCGCGCACGCGCGCGCGGCCCAGGACGCGAACGCTCCATCGAAAACGAGCGCGCGCGCCCGGCCGCTTTGGCAATCGGTGCCCGACGTGCTGGGTCCGCAGCCGACTCTCGGCACGCCGTTTGACTTTGTCGGCGGCATCACCGACAAGACGCATTTCCCCTTCGACGTCTGGCGCCGCTGCGTCAACCATGCGCTACGCGTGCAGTCGCGCGGGCGCGGCACCTATCGCGATGCCGCCGGCGAGCAGGAACTGCGGCTCGCGATCTCGCGGTACCTCGCGTTCAGTCGCGCAGTCGCGAGCAACTGGGAGGACGTGATCGTCACGCAGGGCGCGCAGCATGCCGTCGACCTGATCGCGCGCGTCACGCTGCGCCCCGGCGACGTCGCCGTCGTCGAAGATCCCGGCTATCCGCCCGCGCGCGCGTGCCTGACTGCTGTGAGCGCGAAGGTCGTCGCCGTGCCCGTCGATGCCGACGGTCTCGTCGTGAGCAAGCTGCCGAAGAACGCGCGGCTCGTCTATGTGACACCTTCACATCAGTTTCCGCTCGGCATGCCGATGAGTCTTGCGCGGCGCGTCGAGCTGCTCGAATGGGCGCAACAGCGCGACGCCGTCATCATCGAAGACGACTACGACTGCGAATACCGCTTCGAAGGACGGCCGATGGAGCCGCTCAAGAGCCTCGACCGCACCGGGCTCGTCGCGTATGTGGGAACGTTTTCGAAGACCATCTTCCCCGAGTTGCGCGTCGGCTACATGGTGCCGCCCGCGTCGCTATTCGATACGCTGCGCAAGGCGCGGCAGATCGGCGACTGGCACGGCTGTTCGCTGACGCAGACGGCACTCGCCCATTTCATGCTGAACGGCGACTTCGCCAAGCACGTGAAGCGCATGCACAAGCTGTACGCCGCGCGCCGCGCCTGTCTGCTCGCGCATCTGCAGGGCGGGCTCGCGCGCTGGTTCGAGCCGATCGTGCCGACCGCGGGCATTCACCTCGCCGCGCTGCTCAAGCCGCCGCTCACGGAAGCGTCCGTGATCAACGCCGCGCGCGATGCGTCCATTGCGCTGCACGGTCTCGCGCCGTTTTATGTGAAGGCTAAACGGCAGCCGGGGCTCGTATTCGGCTACGGCGGCATCGAGGACGTCCAAATCGACGCAGCGCTGTCGACGCTCGCGACGCTGCTGCCGCGTGTCGAATCAAGGACTTGAGCGTGCTGCCGAATGGATCGGAGCGTCGTCGTGTGGGGGATGCCCGACGCGTTTTCGCGTGAGACTGTGGTTCACCTGGGGCGTCGCTGCCTGCTGGAGCGCTCTGACGATTTGCACTGGACAGGTGTGTCGAAACCATCAATCGATCGCGTTTACCCCTTAAAAACAGGCGCGAAATGCGCGAGGTAGTCAGCGCCGCGCAACAAACCGTAACCGTTACACACAAAAGATTCGCTCAGAACGCAAAAGCGCTTGTAGAATCCGGCCTTGAAGCGTCTGCATATCGCAGGCGCTTCTCGCAAATACTGACCCTTAGAGGTAGGAGAAACATGGCGACTTCCGCAAAAAAGGTAGCCAAGAAGGCTGCTACGGTACCGACCAAGAAGGTTGCTGCAAAGAAAGCTGCTGCTCCCGCAAAGAAAGTCACGGCTAAGAAGGTCGCCGTGAAGGCGTCCGGCGCTCCGTCGCCGATCAAGGACACCTTCACGAAGGCCTCGCTGGCTGCACACGTTGCGGAGCGTGCGGGCGTCGAGCCGAAGTCGGCGAAGGCAGTTCTCGCCGCACTCGAGGACACGATCCTCGGTTCGGTTCACAAGAAGGGTGCTGGCGAATTCACGCTGTCGGGTCTTCTGAAGATCGTCGTGCAAGCTGTGCCGGCGAAGAAGAAGCGCTTCGGCAAGGACCCGTTCACGGGTGAAGAGCGCTGGTTCCCGGCCAAGCCGGCAAGCGTGCGCATCAAGGCACGTGCGCTGAAGAAGCTGAAGGACGCAGCAGCAGCGTAACGCGTCTAATGACGGCGGCGTGAGCCGCTGTCCGAGCGGTTGTTTTGGGATCCCCGCATGCGCAAGTGTGCGGGGATTTTCTTTTTTCTGTCTGCGACGCTGGAGCGCTTCGCGGCGCGGGCGTTGCCGACGTGTGCTGCCCTTTGCGTGAGCGTCCGCGAGGCGGGTCGGCTTGCCGTTTCGCTGGCATCCGCGATAGCGCCTCGCGGCGCAGGCGTTGCCGTTGTGTGTTTTGCCCCTTGCGTGGGCATCCGCGTTGCGCCTCGCCGCCTAGGCGCCGCGCGGATGCCAACGCAAACGGCAACACACAGCGGAAATGCCCGCGCCGCGAAGGCGCCAACAACCACCCCTCAGTTGCGTCCGCGCTCCCCCTCGCGGACCTTGCCCTGCGACACGCTGCTGCCCGGCGGCACGCTATGTGTAAGCCACACGTTGCCGCCGATCACCGAGCCGCGCCCGATCGTCACGCGTCCCAAAATGGTCGCGCCTGCGTAGATCACCACATCGTCTTCGACGATGGGATGGCGTGCGTTGCCCTTTACCAGCGTGCCGTCTTCGTCGGCGGCGAAGCTCTTCGCGCCAAGCGTCACCGCCTGGTACACGCGCACCCGCTCGCCGATAATCGCCGTCTCGCCGATCACCACGCCCGTACCGTGATCGATAAAGAAACTCGCGCCGATCTGCGCGCCAGGATGGATGTCGATGCCCGTCGCCGAGTGCGCAATCTCGTTGATGAAACGCGCGAGCAGCGGCACGCCGAGCCGGTGCAACGCGTGCGCGAGCCGGTGATGCGTCATCGCCCATACGCCCGGATAGCAGAGCAGGATCTCCGTGATGTGCTGCGCAGCCGGATCGCCGACATAGGCCGCCTGGATATCGCTGACGAGCATCGCGCGAATGCCGGGCAACTGCTTGCCGAACTCGCGCGCCACATCGAACGCGCGCGCACTCAGTTCGGCCTCCGACGTCTGCGCATGCTCGGGCAAAAAGCGCAATGCCCGGCGAATCTGCTCGGCAAGCACACGCAGCGTGCTTTCGAGCGTGTGGCCGACGTAGTAGTCGACGCTCTCGTCGGTGAGATCGGGCGCTCCGTAATGTGTCGGAAACAGCGCGGCACGCAATCCCGCGACGATGCTGATGACGGCATCGCGCGACGGCAGTTCGCGAATGCCGCGCGGATGGCGCGTGCGATGCAATTCTTCACGCGAAGCGCGCAGTTCGGCGACGATCTGTTCGAGACCCCAGTTGTGGGAAGAAACGTTTGACATGGTGAGTACGGCAATCGCGTCGAGCGCGACGAAAGTGAATTGTCCCCAGAGATTACCGCGTTTCGGCGCGTGCCGCCGGGCGCGCTCCCGGCTTGCATAAGGAACGGCGCATGCGTGCGGCGTGCCGCATGCGCGGCAGTGCGTAGCAAATGACGTGCTACACGGTCATACTGCTTGCATCGATCCAGCGCACCGCCCAATCGCGCGCGTGCGCGATGGCAGCGGCTTCGTCAGCGAAGCGGAGGTCGGAGGGGAAGAAGCGGTTGGCGACGAGCTCGCCATCGCTGGAGCGCGACACGACGACATACGGTTGCCAAGTTCCATCGCCCGCGCGCGCCGGCGCGCAGTTCAGCAAGTAGCCGCGATGTGTGAATGCAGCATCAACGTGCATGAGTCACCCGTCCCTGACTGCCTTATAGATGGTCCCTTCGCGAGTGCAATGCCGTGGGTCGGAGCAGTCCGCGAGACAGTCATACTCGCGCTGTTTGTCGGGTCGCCGCCGCACTCGAACAAGAATCATACTCTGTAGGAAAAGGGCGTCCACCAAAAAAAATCGTAAAAAATTCGCCGCTTGCCCCAAGCGCCGTCAGGCCTGGACGGCTTGGTGATCGACCGCTCACGCGGAACGACTTTTGCTCGTATCGATAGCTTTGAAGGCAGAGTCAAGGAGGGCATCAAATGAGCCTCAACACACGCAAAGTACCCGCGACGCAATCGGGAACCAACATCGCGCGCAGTGCCGAAATGCACAACGAACGCACGCACGACAGCACCGTCGATACCGACAGCAAGAACCACGAAGCAGCGCGCATCGCGGGCCACGCGCCGATCGGACCCGACGAAATCACGACGAGCAACGCATCGCTCGTCAACAGCGTGCCCGATAATCCGTTCGCCGAACTGGCGGGATTCGACAGCCGTGTCGGCGGCAATCATCTGCTGCTCGCGCTCGAACCCGGCTATCGCGTGATCGACAAAGGCATGAAGGCACCTGAACCCGTCGAGCATTTCGACGACCGCTTCCACGAAAGCAGAACGCATGCGGGCGATCGCTTGCGCGGGCGCATGCATTACGCGCTCAACCATCAGCGGCCGACGCGCGTCATCGAGCTCGAACGGATCAAGTGATGCGTCACTGATGGCGCATTGTGATGTGACATGTCGCGTTTCGCCTGATGCATGGCGCTCGCGCGGGCAGCGTTGCACTGAGCGGCGCGACGTTTCGTGTCTGTGCCCTCCGTTTGAATCGCCCGTTCGTATCGACGATTCGAAACTGATGGTTCGATGACTTCGTCACGCGCGCATCTTGTTCTTGTCTGAAACGATCAGCACAATTGCCACATCTTTTCGTTGACGGAGCAGCAGATGAGCAAAATCGTCGTGATTGGCGCAACCGGCACGCTCGGGCAGGCAGTCGCCACGGAGCTGAAGGCGCGTCATGAAGTGATCGAGGTCGGCGCGACGCGCGGCGCGTATCAGGTCGACAGCAAGGACCCGGCCAGCATCGAACGGCTCTTCCAGACAATTGGCAAAGTGGACGGCGTCGTGACGACGATGGGCAAGGTTCACTTCGGCCCATTGCCCGAGATGACGATCGAACAGTTCTGGATCGGACTGCGCGACAAGCTGATGGGGCAGATCAACGTCGTGCTCGTTGCGCAGAAGTTCGTCAACGATGGTGGCTCGTTCACACTCACGACGGGCATTCTCGCCGACGAGCCGATCCGCCAGGGCGTCAGCGCGACGACTGTAAACCTCGCGCTCGAAGGCTTCGTGCGCGGCGCGGCGATCGAGCTGCCGCGCGGTCTGCGCATCAATGTCGTGAGCCCGACCGTGCTGACGGAATCGATGGAAGGCTACGCGCCGTTCTTCCGAGGCTTCGAGCCCGTTGATGCGAAAAAGGCGGCGCAGGGCTATCTGCGCAGTGTCGAGGGCGCGCAAACGGGGCGCGTCTACCGCGTCGGGTACTAGAGCGCTCGACTGTTGTCAGTTCGCGAGTGCACATTTGCGTGCACTCGCTTTTTATTGTGCATTCGTCGGGCGTTTCTTTCTCGCGAATTGCTTTTCGCGTTTCTCTTCGATCATCCACACTCCACTGGATGGCCGAACGAAAGCAGATCGTTCACGCCATGCCAGCGGCGACTGCGCAGTTATTCCGGGCCTCGCGCTTACCGGTCTTTTCGTTCGACACGACGCGCTGCTACCGCCGCTGCTCCTTCACGCGCGACACGATCTGCGTCGGGCTCACGAACTGAAGCGCAATCAATACCCAGATCAGCGTAATCGCCATATAGATCATCGCCATGGCGTCGATTGATTGCGGCGCGCGCACGCCCGTTGAAAATACAGCGTAGTAGAGCGCGACGACGAGCGTTTGCGTCGCCGGCCCCGCCGTGAAGAATGTCAGCTCGAACATGCCGATTGTGCGAACCAGCACGAGCAGCCCCGCGGCGAGCATGCCGGGCACAAGCAACGGCAGCAGCACATAACGGAAATAGCGGAACGTGTTCGCGCCGAAGATGCGCGCCGCCGACTCCAGATTCGGATCGATCTGTTCGATGAACGGCGTCATCACGAGAATGACGAACGGCAGCGCGGGCACGAGGTTCGCGAGAATCACGCCGGAGAGCGTGCCCGCGAGCCCGATCTTGTACATCACCGTCGCCATCGGAATGCCGTACGTGACGGGCGGCACCATCAGCGGCAGCAGGAAGACGAGCATCGCCAAACGCTTGCCGCGAAACTGCACGCGCGCAAGCGCATACGCAGCAGGCACGCCGAGCAGAATCGACAACAGCACGACGGCGCCGACCACTTCGACGGTTACCCACAGCACGGCGGCCAGCTGAAAGTCGCTCCACGCCTGGGCATACCAGTGCAGCGTGAAGCCTTGCGGCAGCAACGTGCCGAACCAGCGCGTCGCGATCGAGTTGACTGCGACCGTCGCGATCAGCAGCACGATGTTCAGCAGAAAGAAAATCATCGCGCCCCAGACGAGCGCCTTGTACACGCGATCGCGCAGACTGACACGCGGCTTCATTGCTTTCACCGCTTGCCCTTGCGGCGCAGCGGGCCACGGCTGCGCAACATGATGATCGGTTGCCATCAGCCCTTACCTCCCGTCGCCGGTCCACTGTAGAAGAAGCGGCGCGCGCCGAGCATCGCGGCGACGATCACTAGTTGCACGAATCCCATCACGATCGCAATGGCCGAAGCAAGCGAGTAATCGTAGTTCTCGAACGCGGCCTCCGCGGCGGCGATCGACATCACGCGCGTCGGCCCCGCTGGGGCGCCGAGCAGCACGGCTGACGGAAACACCGAAAACGCCTGCACGAACGACAGGCACGCTGCCATGGTCAGCCCCGGCACCAGCAGTGGCAGATAGATCTGACGGAACTGCTGCCACGGGTTCGCGCCGAGCGTCGCGGCGGCGCTCGCGAGCGTCGGATCGATGCCCGTCACGTAAGACAGCGTGAGCAGGAACGCGAATGGAAAGCCCGATACGACGAGCGAAATCAGCACGCCCCAAAAGTTGTGCGTGAGCCGCACTTCGTCAGTGTAGAGATGCAGCCCCTGCAGCGCTTGCGGAAACCAGCCGTTCGGGCCGAAGTAGGTCAGCATGCCGTCGGCGATCAGCACGGTGCCGAGCGTGACGGGAATCACGAGCAACGTGGTGATGAACTTCTGGTACCGCGATGGACGCCGCAGCGCGAACGCGACGGGCACCGACACGCCGACGTTGATCAGCGTGGCGGGCACGGCGAGCTTCAGCGTGACGAGGATGGTCGGCCACATCGACGTGTCGCTGAAGAACTTCGCATAGTTCGCCCACATCCCACCGCCTTCCATCGGGCTGAACGACAGCGCGAGGCCGTAGACGAACGGATAGACGAACAGCGCGAGGATGAACAGCAGCGCGGGCGAGACGAGCCATGCCTTGCCGTCGCGTGGCGCGGTGGCCGCAGCCGGCGTCAGCGTGCTCATGACGGCTCCCCGTCGTACACCAGCGTGCGCGACGGCGCCACGCGCAATGTGACGCGCTCGCCCTCGGTGAATTCGCCTGCGACGCGCGCCCACATTTCGCCAAACGCGCTCGTCACGCGGATCAGCGAATCGCGGCCGCCGTACTCGACGGCCGTGACCTGCGCGTCGAATGCGTTCTCCGAACCCGGCGCGGCGCGCTCCATGTCTTCGGGACGCAGCGCGACGGACACGCACTTGCTGTTGAAGCCGTCCATTGCCGTGCCGATCAACCGCACGCCGTTCGACTCGACGGCCACGCCTTCGCCCTGCGTGCCTTCCAGCGTGAACGGCAGCACGTTGCGATAGCCCATGAAGCGCGCGACATGCAGATTCTTCGGGCGCCCGTAGACCTCTTTCGGTGTTGCGACCTGCTGGACGACGCCTTCTTTCATCACGACAATGCGGTCCGCCATCGACAGCGCTTCGTCCTGGTCGTGCGTCACATAAATGGTCGCGCGATCCAGTTGCGTATGAATGCGCCGGATTTCCGCGCGCATTTCGATGCGCAGCTTCGTGTCGAGATTCGACAGCGGCTCGTCCATCAGGATAAGCGGCGGCTCGATGACAATGGCGCGCGCAATCGCGACCCGCTGCTGCTGTCCGCCCGACAGCTGGCCCGGCAGCTTCTTTTCATGGCCGACCAGTTGCACGAGCTGCAGCGCTTCCCGCGCGCGCTTCACGGTCTCGTTCTTCGCGATGCCGCGCATCTTGAGGCCGAAGCCGACGTTGTCGAGCACCGACATGTGCGGAAACAGCGCATAGTTTTGAAACACCATGCCGAAGCCGCGCTTTTCGGGCGGCAGCACGTCGATGCGTTTCTCGTCGAGCCAGATGCCGCCGCCCGACAGCGGCTGCAATCCCGCAATGCAGTTGAGCGCCGTCGACTTGCCGCAGCCCGACGGTCCCAGCAATGCGATGAATTCCCCGCGACGGATGCTCAGGTCGAGGCCCTGCAGCGCGGCCACCGATTGCCCTTCGGTATTGACGAAACTGCGGCTGACCGATTCGAGGCGCAACTGCTCAAATTGATGCTTCATGGTCGCTTCCCTACGATGTTGCACGGCTGCGCCGCCGTGCGGCCCATCGATACACACTCCCGTCACGCACTCCGTCACAACGCCGATGCGCAAGCGAGGCGCCGCATCGGCTGATTCTTTGCGCGGCAACGGGTGCGTTGCGATGACGTTACTTGGTCTTTTGCGCACCCACTTCGCGGTCCCACTTCTGGAACGCCGCCACCATCGCCGCCGCGTTCAACGGCTGCACATGCGGACGGTCGGCCAGCAGCTTCGCGTACTCCGGACGGCCGAATTTCTTCAGCACGTCCTGGCTGTGCTCGGGTGCTTGCGCTTCCGTCAAGCCCTTGATGGCCGGACCCGGATAGAAGTAGCCGTCGTCATAGGTCAGCGCCTGCTGGGCCGGCTCCAGCATGAAGCTCATCAGCTTGTAGAGCACGTCAAGCTTTTCTTTCGGCACGCCTTTCGGGATCACCATGTAGTGCGCGTCGTTGACCCACGTCATGTTGTCGAACGCCTGCACCTTGAACTCGGCGGGGACGATGCCCAGCGCGCGCGGGTTGATGTCCCAGCCCGTCACGGTCACCGTCATGTCGCGCGTGCCTTCGCCCAGTTCCTTCATCACCGCCGACGTGCCGCCCGGATAGTACGGAATGCAATCGTTCAGCTGCTTGAGGAACGCCCAGGTCTTGTCCCAGCCGTTGACGGGATCTTTCGGATCTTTATCGCCGAGCACATAAGGCAAGCCCATCAGGAACGTGCGGCCCGGCCCCGAGTTCGCCGGACGCGCATAGATCAGCTTGTTCGGATGCGCCTTGCACCATTGCAGCAACTGATCGGGCGTTTTGGGGGGATCGCTGACCTTGGCCGGGTTGTATTCGACCAGCGGACCGGCCGGCATATACGCGACTTCGAGACCGAAGCCCTGCGCGAGATCCTGCATTTTGCGTGGACCCGGTGCGTATTTGTCGAGCACGCCGGGGAACGCGGCGTTGTTGTCGGGCAGCAGCTTGACCCACAGGTTCTGCTCAATACCGGCGGCGAGCGCGTCGGTACCCGTCAGCACAAGGTCGATGTCCGAACGGCCGGCTGCCTGCATGGCCTTTATCTTGCCGGGCAGCTGCGGCGCGGGCGCGTTCGTATACGTGATGTTCGAAACGAGATTCGGGTACTTCGCCTTGAAGGCCTCGAAGCCCTTTTGCGTCAGCTGAAGATCACCCGCCACGTCGACGATGTTCAGCGTGACGGGATCGGCCGCGCGCGCCACCGACGTGAACCCAGCGACTGCGGCCCCGACGGCCACGCACAAGGCCGCCATCTTCAATAACAACTTGCCGGAAAAAGCCATTTCGTCTCCTCGCCTCTTGGTATGGAACGTCCGCCGACGGAATGCGGCGTTGACGTGTAGGGCTGCTAGTCGGTCAAACATAACGAAGGGGCCCGCATGATGTCAAGCAAATCTTAGGCTGACACAGCGCCCGTCCAGCTACCTTTCAAATTCTTCAAGTCCTTCTATGATAAGGATTTACGCCGATCCCGCCGACTCATCCGTCCGACATAGGGAGAACACCAACCCGTGACTTGTTAGGCAACTTCCCGGCAACACGGTCAGCCGCCGCGCACGCCTTGCGTGTTCACGTACAGCGAGTAAAGGCCGTGGCTCGCCGCCATGAAAAGCCGGTTGCGATGCCGGCCGCCGAAGCACACGTTCGCGCAACGCTCCGGCAGTGCGATATGCCCGAGTGCCTCGCCCTGCGGCGAGAACACCCGCACGCCGTCCAGCTCGTCGGTGCCCATGCCCCAGCCGCACCAGAGATTGCCATGAATGTCGATGCGCAAGCCATCCGGCGTACCCTGCTGCGCGTCGATCAGCACCCGGTTGTTCGCCAGCGAGCGCCCGTCGCCTGCGACGTCGAACGCACGGATCGTGCGCGGCTCCGAACGCGACTCGACGATGTACAGCACCGACTCGTCCGGCGAAAACGCGAGGCCGTTCGGCCCGATCACCTCGTCGCAGACCATCGTCACTTCGCCTGACTGGCCGTCGACGCGATATACGTTCTGCGGCAGTTCCAGCTCCTGCTTTTCGCCTTCGTAAAAGCTGTCGATCCCAAACGATGGATCGGTGAACCAGATCGAACCGTCCGACTTCACGACAACATCGTTCGGCGAGTTGAAGCGCTTGCCCTCGAAGCGGTCGGCAATCACGGTGATCGAGCCATCGTATTCCGTGCGCGTGACACGCCGCGTCAGATGCTCGCACGTTACGAGGCGCCCTTCGCGGTCGCGCGTGTTGCCGTTCGCGTTGTTCGACGGCCGGCGAAAGGGCGTCACGGCGCCCGTTTCTTCGTCCCAGCGCAGCATGCGGTTGTTCGGAATGTCGCTCCACAGCAGATATCGGCCGTCGCCGAACCAGACGGGGCCTTCGGACCAGCGCGCGCCCTGATACAGGCATTCGACGGATGCTGAAGCGATGCGCAATGCATCGAAGCGCGGATCGAAACGGCGGATGGAGGGATCGGGATAGCGTCGCTGATTCAGGGAGAGTTCGGTCATGGCGCTGTCAGGGATCGCGCGGGACGTCGAAGGGATCGACGCCTGCGCGGTGCGGTGTGGCGGATGGTTGGTTATTCTGGTCGGGCGCGTGCCAGCCGTCAGGCCTGCACGGGCTTGCCGTCGCGCAGACGCCAGAGCTTGAGCGGGTTGTCGTCGCGCAGCGACTGCGGCAGCAGATCGGCGGGCAGGTCCTGGTAGCAGACGGGGCGCAGGAAGCGCTCGATCGCCATCGCGCCGACCGACGTGGCGCGCGAATCGGACGTCGCCGGGAACGGGCCGCCGTGCACCATCGCGTACGACACCTCGACGCCCGTCGGAAAGCTGTTCGCCAGAATTCGCCCGGCCTTGCGCTCGAGCGTGACCAGCAGGCGCCGCGCGATGTCGTGGTCTTCGGGCTCGATTTGCAGCGTCGCCGTCAGTTGGCCTTCGAGGTATTCGGCCACCTTGATCATTTCGTCGACGTCCGCGCATGTGACGATCAGCGAGGTCGGTCCGAAAATTTCGTCTTCGAGTTCGGCCGACGTGAGGAACTGGATGGCCGATGTCTGAAACAGCGCGGGCAGCGCGGCACACGTCGCATCTGACGACGTGCCGCGCGCGATGGTCTGCACGCCGCGCTGCTCGGTGCGGTGCGTGATGCCGCCCTGGTACGCGTTCGCGATGCCCGGCGTGAGCATCGTCTGCGAGCTCTTTTGGGACAGGGCTTTGGCAGCGGCATCAATAAATGTTTGCTTGTTCGGTCCGTCCAGGACCAGCACGAGACCAGGATTCGTACAGAACTGTCCGACACCGAGTGTCACCGATTCGATAAAACCCGTCGCGATCTGCTCCGCGCGTTTCGCCAGCGCGCCGGGCAGCACGAAAAACGGATTGATGCTGCTCATTTCGGCGAACACGGGGATCGGCTCGCGGCGCTTTTGCGCGAGATTGACGAGCGCAAGGCCGCCCGCGCGCGAGCCCGTGAAGCCGACCGACTTGATGGCGGGGTGCTGGACGAGCGCCTCGCCGATTTCGTTGCCCGCGCCGATCACAAGCGAGAACACGCCTTCGTGCAGGCCGCAATCGGCGACCGCCTTCTGAATCGCGCGGCCGACGAGTTCGGACGTACCAAGGTGCGCCGGATGCGCCTTTACGACAACAGGACATCCCGCCGCAAGTGCGGACGCCGTATCGCCGCCCGCTACGGAGAAAGCGAGCGGAAAATTGCTCGCTCCGAATACGCCGACGGGCCCAACGGGAATCTTCTGCAAGCGCAAGTCGGGGCGCGGTAGCGGCTTGCGATCCGGCTGAGCGGAATCGAGCGTCGCGGTGAGCCAGCGGCCCTCGCGCACGAGCGATGCGAATAGCTTCAACTGCCCGACTGTGCGCGCGCGCTCGCCTTCGAGCCGTGCCTTCGGCAGCGCCGATTCTGCCTGCGCGCGATCGACCAGTGTGTCGCCGAGTCCGAGAATGTTCTCGGCAATCGTCTCAAGAAAATGCGCGCGTACTTCAAGAGACGTCTGCCGGTACGAATCGAACGCCATCGCGGCGAGCGCGCACGCGCGGTCCACTTCGATCGTGCCGCCAGCGCCGAACTCGGGCTCGATCTCCATGTTTCGCGCCGGGTCGAACGCGCGCAGCGTGCCCTTGGTGCCTCGCACCTCGGAAGCGCCGATCAGCATGTCACCGGTAATTTGCATGTCCAGCTCCTGTCGATGGCCGCGCGACAGCATTGCATGTCGCGTCGCGCAGCCGGGAATCCAGTTAGTGAGAATGCGACGTCATGAATAGGCGGACGATGCCGCGAGACGGCGCTCGATGTCGAGCAAAGCCAGCGTCGCAGCTTCGATCTTCGCACGATGTCCGGAATGGCGTCGAACTCAGCAGCGGCAGAACCGGGAAACGTATCCGCGAGCTTTGAGCACGTCGCCGCGTCGTACTGCACGCGGACCACCGAGATTTCGTCGCGCAGGGTTTCGAGCGGCGCGAAGGCATCGTGAAGACGTTGCGCTTCAACCTCGGCGCCTGTTGTTTTTGCCGCGCGAAGTAAGGCGCTCATGGTGTGCGGCGTGCTACGGCCCGCGCATGTCGTCCATGCACCGAGCCCGAATTGCCGCATGCGCACGCGCGCGGGCCGCTTGCCCGTTCCTGAAATCGCCTTGGCCGGCGGCGAGTTTTGCAGTAGCCAGCTGAGGCAGTCGTCGCGTGAAGGATCGTCACGCACGATCACATACTTCAGAGCAATGAGCGTGCCGCGCCCCGGCAGAAAACGCGCTTGCTTCGACCGGGATACGTTCGCAGGGTTGGTTCGCACCGAAAACAATCACCCAAGCACGGTAGCATTACGCTGCCAACGTTGTCAAACAACTTCAGGCGATGAGACGCGCCAAGCGTGTTGCATGAAAACGATTATCCTCATACAAATAGGCGCTCCGCAGGGGCGAGCGAATTTCGCGCTTAGCAAAAGGCTCGTATGACAACAAATGAAAACGACGCAGAATTGAAGCGAAGGCGTCGCAATGTGTTCCGATTTTCTGAATGGAAGCGTATTTAATACCGATACAAAAATAACAGCCATCCTTTCAAATTCATGTTTGAATGAATGGCTGCGTGCCAGACCAGGAGCGGACTTCGGCGAGATACTACATAATTGCGCATGACACTCGGTTTAATAACTGTGGCGGCAGTAGGCCATTGTTAAAGCCGCAATGAAAGGGATGGAAAATTCGCTATCGCAGTCTCGTCGCGGTTTCGTATTACGCGTCGAATAATAGTGATAAATTAGCAACACGACGATGAGCAACCGCAGCATCTGCATGGCCAAAGCCGGCTCCGCTGCGAACCTCGAGAGATAGCCCTTGCCGCAACATTTCATTGAGCAGATGTCGCCGTTGCTGGAAGCGGAAGACGATGCCGCCTGGTTTCGCGAAGTCGCCCAGTTGGCGGACGGCTGGGGATTTGATCGCGTGCTGGTCGGCATTCTGCCGCGACCGGGCATGCGGCTCGAGGACGCATTCATCCGCAGCACGTACTCGCCCACCTGGCGGCAGTTCTACAACGCGCACGGCTTCGCCCATATCGACCCGACCGTCGCGCACTGCATGACGAAGTCGTCGCCGCTGATCTGGTCGCCGGATCTCTTTGCGACGTACCCGGCGCAAACCATGTATGAGGAAGCGCGCGCGCATGGTCTGCGGGCGGGTGTGAGCCTGCCGATTCACGGGCCGAGACAGGAATCGGGTCTGATCTGCTTCGTCAACGACCGGAACCCAAGCGACGACTTCTGGCGTCATCTGGATGTCGTGTTGCCGAATCTCGTGCTGCTGCGCGATCTGATCATCGACACGAGTCAGCCGCATCTCAACACGCACACGCAGTCGCTGGTGCCGAAGCTCACGCCTCGGGAACACGAATGTCTGGAATGGACCGCGCGCGGTAAGTCCACGTGGGAAATTTCGCACATTCTCAGTTGCTCGGAAGCCGTGGTGAACTTCCACCTTAAGAATATTCGCGCGAAATTCGGCGTGAACTCACGACGCGCCGCGGCCGTGATTGCTACGCAGCTCGGCCTTATTGATCCAGGTTGATGAGCTCGCGCGCTTCGGGGTTATGCAGCACCTTTTCGGCCCTGCCCAGATCGCCGTCGGTGACCGTTTTCGTGAAGTAGAGGCCCAGCAGGATCGATACGGGCGCCGGAATTTCCGCGCCCGACTCGAAGCGGCTGCCGCGCGACTGGGTCACGCCGAAGCGCGCCCAGAATTGGCGCTGGCTCTCTTTCTTTTTCTTGCGGTACGCGATGATGAGCACGCGATCAACGGCGGACGGATTGTCCGGGCTGCGGCTCTGCACGGTCGGTTGAACGTTTGCGTGACCACCCGATTGCCAATGATTGTGAAGTTCCATGATGTTTTCCTGGTGATTGGCTTGCCCTCGTCTCAATTCTGTAATCATCAGACGGACAGAGCACCTATCCAGGTGAATAGGTGTTTTTTTTTATCCGAGATGCATACGTTTCCTTGCGTACCGCTACCCAACGTAAGGAGCACATCATGCATACCGCGATTCGGATTGGGACACGCCAGGAGTTCGACAACAACCACATCAACGAGATGTACCGGCTGCGAGCACGCGTTTTTCGGGACCGGATGGGCTGGGATATTCCCACCATCGCGGGCATGGAGATCGACGGCTACGACGCGCTCGGCCCGTACTACATGCTGATCCAGGACGCCGACCGGCGCGTGCGCGGCTGCTGGCGGCTGATGCCGACGGAAGGCCCGAATATGCTGAAGGACACGTTTCCGCAACTGCTGGACGGCCGCGAGGCGCCCGTCGGACGGCATATATGGGAATTGAGCCGTTTTGCCATCGAAACGGATGGAGAGCAAACGTTTGGCTTTGCAGATTTGACAATGCACGCGATCCAGGAACTGGTGACGTTCGCGGACCGGATGGGCATTACGCGCTACGTGACAGTGACGACGGCGGCGATCGAACGGCTGCTGCGTCGCACGGGGATTGAAACGACGCGGCTCGGGTCGCCTGTGAAGATCGGCGTGGAACGCACGATCGCGCTGGACATCACCGTCGATGCGATTCGCGCGGCTGTCTGCAAGCCGATGCCTGTGGCGGCGTGACGCGTTTCGGACGCGCGCCGGGATGCCCGGGGCGCGCTTGAACCGCTTGAACCGCTCGAACCGCTCCTAACCGCGTGAAACGTCCGAAACGCGCGAATCGTTTGCGACGCCTAGCCGCGCCGGAACGTGATGTGGGCGATGCGGCGCACGAGGAACGCCGCCGCGAGCGCCGCGCAGCCCGTCAGCACGACACCGATGTGAATCGACTGGACGAGCACATGGCGCGCGGCGTCGAACAGCGCACCGCCGTCTAGCCCTGCGCGCTTCAGCTCGATCAGCAGTGAGTCGCGCAGGTTTTCGTCGACGAGAATGCGCGGATCGGCGAGTTTCGGCCGCCACACCGAAGCGACGGGTTCGCCGAGCACACGCAGCGAATCCGCGACGCCCGACGCATAGCGCCGGTTCACGATCGTCGCGACGATGCTGGTGCCGAGCATGCCGCCCACCATCCGCGTGGATTGCAGCAGCGCCGTCGTGATGCCGAGGCGCTCGCGCCCGGCGATTTCCTGCCCGAACACGTTCAGGTTGTTGAGGATGAAGCCGAGGCCAATGCCGACTGCCGACATCGATAGCTCGAGGTAAAGGTGCGGCGTCGCGGGATCGGCGAGTGCAATGCCCACTGACGCCGCCACGAGCAGGCTGAAACCGATCGACAGGATCAGTGTCGGGCGCGACATGTGGATCACGATGCGCGTGTTGATGAAGCTGCCGAGCGCGATGCACGCGGCAATGGGCGTCGCGAGCAGGCCAGCCTGCTGCGGCGACAGCCCGAAGCCGCCCTGCAGCAGCAGCGGCGCGAAGAAGATCAGCGAGAACATTACGAAGCCCGACAGCACGGACAGCGTAAAGAGCGTCACGAGCTGCCGGTCCCTGAAGAGATCGAGCGGCACGATGGGATGCGTCGCACGCCGCTCGCAGACGAGCAGCGCCACCGCGCCAACGGCCACCGTCAGGGCGAGCGCCAGGTTGCCGGTGGTCAGGCCGTCTTTAGGCACGGCCTCGATAAAGGTCTGGAAGCTGCCCAGCACCAGCGCGACGAGCGCGGCGCCCGTCCAGTCGATGCGCACGTCGCCCGTGCGTTCGCGCCGGTAGTACGGCAGGTGCGCCCAGATGAAGTACAGCGCGAGCGCGCCGACGGGCAGATTGACGAGAAACGTCGAGCGCCAGCCGAATTGCTGGCTGAGCCAGCCGCCCAGCGACGGCCCCGCCGCCGTGCCGATGCCGTACGCGGCCGCGAGCACGACCTGCCAGCGCACGCGCGTGCGCGGATCGGGGAACAGATCGGGAATGGACGCGAACGCGGTGCCGACCATCATGCCGCCGCCCACGCCCTGCAGGCCGCGCGCGAACGCGAGAAACGGCATGCTGCCCGCAAGGCCGCACAACACCGACGCACCCGTGAAGACGATCACGGCCGCGATCACGAAATACTTGCGGCCGAAGTAGTCGCCGAGCCGCCCGAACACGGGCACCGTGACTACGGACGCGAGCAGATAGGCGCTCGCGATCCAGGCGTAATACTCGAAGCCGTGCAGCTCGACGACGATCGACGGCAAGGCCGTGCTGACCACCGTCTGGTCGAGCGCGACCAGCATGTTGACGAGGCCGATGCCGAGCATGGCCAGCAGCGCGTCGCGGAAAGCTAGAGGACGGGAAGGATTCACTTCTTTGCGATGCGGCGCACGGCGCGCCGCGATGGTGGATCAGAAAGGAAACAGCCCCGCGCGCGAAAGCGGGCGCCGCGAGACAGACAGGTCAGGAGCCGAACATGCGGTCGCGCGCGTGCTCCAGATGCAGACGCATCGCGAGGCCAGCTGCGGCGCCATCCTTGTTGCGGATCGCTTCGAGCACGGCGAGATGCTCGGCCTGCACGAGCCGCTGACGCTCGAGCGTCTTCACCAGCGACAGGTTGCGCGACAGGTTCATGCTGAAGACGATCTGCTCTTCGATGAACGACATCATCGTGATGAAGAACTGGTTCTTCGACGCACGCGCCACGGCGAGATGAAACGCGAAGTCATCCTTCGCGCCGATGCCTTGCGTCTCGATCACCCGCTCCAGTTCGTCCCACGCGTGCTGGATCGCGGCGACGTCGTCGGCCTCGGCCATTTGCGCGGCCAGCTCGGCCGCGCCCGACTCCGTCACGATGCGAAATTCGTAGCAGCGGCGGATGTCCGAGAGCGTTTCCAGCGGCGCAAAACGGCGCACGTCGGGGTCCGGACGACGCGCGACCGTCGTGCCCGAGCCATGCCGCGTCACGATGATGCCGTCCGCGCGCAATCTTGCCAGCGCCTCGCGCACGGTCGGGCGCGACGTCTCGAAGCGTTCCGCGAGCGCGTGCTCGGTCGGCAGACGCTCGCCTTCCTTGTACTCGCCTTCGAGAATGCGATTGAGGATGTCGCTGTAGATCTTGTCCGGCAGACCTGTCGATTTGCGCTCGTTCATCGTCGGAAGCGGCTTGTCAGAGTAGATGCAAATTGTAAGGCAAATAACATGTGCGGTCCGCCGGCCGATACGCTCGCTGCGGCCAGAAAGCCCGTTTTCGCGCGCACGCCGCCAGTATGAACGACGTCACGCGTGACAGCAAAATTTGACAAATCTTTGATTAACATCTGTGCCTTTCCCGTCGAAAGACGCTATTTTTCGGGATCATTTACGCTCCAGGCGTAGTTAGTGCGGCACAGCGAAGCTGCTTCGGAATCTCCAGCAACCGTGCGCGCAAGCCGGATTGAGCGCAGAATCTCCGATTAGGGAACAACATTGCTTAACCTAGTCAACTCCTCCCGCCTGCCGCTGTCGAACTTACGAACGGAATGGCTGGAAAACGCCGATTTCGAAGTAGCATTCGTTGAATCCTTCCCGGGCCCTAAAAAGTTCTACGGCATCCAAATCACGCAATGCACGACAAGCAGGCTATCCTGTTCGCACCTCCGCACGATAACGGGCAGTTCCATGAAGTGAGGCGTTGTTGGCGCACGGTAACCGGCCCCTACGTCAGAGGCATTTGGCGTCATTGACCGAACCCATGCCGCGCCGGCGTAGCCGCCCTTAATCCAACGCCCGTCCATGGCGGCTCAGACGAGATATTCATTTCTGGGCAAGCCGCCCAATGGATTGTATGACAACGTTTCGTACTCCGCTGCCACGGCTCGACGCCCCTGATGCAGCGGCTAACATCCACAGTGGCGCCGACGGCTTGAACCGGGGCTGCGGTGTATGTCACGTGTCGGCCAAGTGCGATAGCGAAGCTCTCATGGCATGGCTTGAGCGATATGACTCGAAAAACACCCGAGTGAATTACCGGAAGGAGGCGGAGCGTCTCTGGTTGTGGGCAACCCGACAGCACGGCAAGGCTGTCTCGTCGCTCACTCACGCGGACATCCTGGTCTACAAACAGTTTCTGCGTAACCCGCAACCCGCAGACGTCTGGGTGCTAGAAGGTGGCTCCAAGCTGCCACGGCATCATCCAGAATGGCGCCCGTTCTATCGCTCGCAACCAAAAAACGCCTTCGATAAAAGTCGAACAACCATAGTCGGGCCAATTCTTACTGATGCAAGCGTCCAACTGGCGATTTCAGTTCTGAATGCTATGTTCTCGTGGCTCGTGGAGGTCGGCTACCTAGACACTAATCCAGTTGCAACGCGGCGCCGAGGCACCGGACACGCCCAAGCCTACCCTCAAAGATACCTGCCACCTCATCTTTGGCGTGCGGTGCTTGAGTATGTCGAGGAGATGCCAAAAAAGACAAAAGCAGAAAAACGGCGCTATCAACGCGCACGCTGGATTATTTCATTGTTCTATCTGAGTGGTATGCGTGTATCGGAGGTGGCAGCCCAAACAATGGGCTGCTTGACGGTACGGCAATCAGTCGATGGCTCACTACAGTGGTGGCTGACGATTGAAGGAAGAAACCAGAAAAGCAGATGCATCCCCGCCATCTCCGAACTAATCGAAGAACTGAAGGCATATCGGGCGAGTATCGACCTGCCGGCCCTGCCGTCCCCGCAGGACAAAACTCCCCTTGTCGTCAGGTTTTGTCCCCAAAACCCGGATGCAGCCCTGACACCAATGTCTCGGTCAGCATTGTACGTTGCTGTGCAACGGATTTTGGAAGGCGCCGCGATGCGTTTGCACGACCACGGAGAATCCGAGGCAGCCAGCGATTTGAGGAAGGCCTCCGCCAGCTGGTTGCGCAACACTGCCTTTTTTACCATGACCGACGGCAATATTGCTGACTGGGTGATTCGACAGCACCTCGGGTTGTAACCGCATGGTCCAAATCCGTCGCCGCCCCCTAAGGACATGCAGCTTCGGGAAGCCTAGGGAAGCCGTCACATTGGATGTGACCAGTTAGGGAACGAATTCTGGGAGTTCCGGGCGACCGTAGGTAGACGAACGTTTCGCAGCCAGTTTTCCCCTTTGCCGGTGTTACCGCTCGCACCTTTTTGCAACGGAATCTTGAAGGGACACCAGCGAAAAACGACTTCTGCTCGGTCGCAACGACTGAGCTCTAAGGCGTCGAATACTAGTCGGAATAGTCGGAACCCGTTCGACAAAAAGGCCCGTGAAACAGCGCCGAAATACTCCGGCGCCGCGTCATCTCGAACGAACTGATACTGTATTACGGCGTAATACGGTAGGAATTTGACGGCAGAAATGGAACCGTTGACATTGCACGAGTTATGTCTAGCATTGAGGGGCCGCTGAGCCGAATTGTCGAGGGACACTCATGCCGCAGCACATCGAATCCGTCGACCAGTTGGTCTTGCCACCATCACTGGACGGAAGCAAAGGTACGAATCGGGCGGTGGAGGCAAGGATTGAGGCCAGCACTGACCTCGAAGCGATTCGCACCTGGCAAAATCGATATGCGGCAACCCCCGCCACATTCGAAAGCTACAAGAAGGAAAGCGACCGCCTTCTGCTTTGGGCAGTCAACTCCATGAGGAAACCGCTCTCATCGCTGACCTACGACGACTTCGTGCTATACGGGCAGTTCTTGCTGGACCCGCAACCGGCAGAAATCTGGATACGGGCAACAGGAAAAAAGGTATCGCGCGCGCATCCGGATTGGAGACCGTTCGATGGACCGCTCGCACCGACCAGCAAGCGATTCGCATTGCGGACGTTGAATTCAATGATGAGATGGTTGGTCGACGCGGGTTATCTTCAATCGAATCCTTTGGCGCTGTCGCGAATAGAGCGCAGACAAATCAGGCCGCGCGTGACGCGACTGCTACAGGATGATTTGTGGTTTGAGACGCTTTCGTTCGTTGAGAGCATGCCGAAGGCGGGCGCACGCAACTCTGCAAAATACGCGCGCGCACGATGGGTCTTCACCCTGTTGTATCTCACGGGGCTGCGAATCTCCGAGGCGGTGAAAGGCCAGATGGGACACTTCTTTGCCAGAGTCACTGACTCTGGCGAAACCCAATGGTGGCTGGAAATCCGCGGCAAGGGGGACAAGACCCGGCTGGTGCCAGCCACCGCCGAATTGATGGACGAGCTTGCTCGGTATCGCAAAGCAAATGGTCTGCGTGGAAGTCCGTGCGCCGAAGAGACTGTCCCCTTGATAGGCGCGCTGAACGATGTTCGAACTCCCATTACGAGAGCCGCGTTACACGTGTTTTTGAAGCATGTGTTTGCGAGAGCAGCGCACCGACTTGCAGCGGATGATGACGGTTACCGCGCGTCGCGGCTGGAACAGGCTTCCGCGCACTGGTTACGACATACGGCCGGCTCAACGATGGCAGACCACGAGGTTGACGCAAGACATATCCGGGACACCTTTGGCCATGCATCGTTGACGACGACGAACCTTTATTTGCACGTCGAGGACGATGAACGGCATCGCGAGGTCGACAAAAAGCATCATGTCGACTGGAAGCGATTCGAGGCGGTTCCACGATAGGCACTCAGGACCTGTAGATTCAACCTGCCATTGTCAGTTCAATCGCCGTCTCGGTCCATTTCCCCGTAGAGACGTGAGAGCTGAATCCATAGAGCTCGCACCCGTTCATCCCGACCCACGGAGCGTCCGTAACATGTCGACGAATCCTCGTCATCCGCCCGCAGATGACCGCAATACGGACAGCGGTCTTCTCCGTCATTGTTCTCTTCGGAGCCTTGGGATAGCCACTCTCTCAATTGCTTTCCGTAGGACCCGCCACTTGGCAACAGCTCGCCAGGCATGGCGCTGAGAAAATCGCGCGTGTCTTCCCAGGAGGCGTGCCCAAGCATCGTGGCTATCTCTTGTACGACTCGCCGAAAAGTCGCTTCGGGCTCAGAAACCTGAAATTCAAGAAGCCTTCTCGCAACCAACAGTTGCCGGTATGAAGCCATAGCGCCTCCTTTCAGGCACATTGCCGCATCAACAAGCTCACAAAATCTAGCGTAGTAGCCGCACAGAGCGTAATCAACCCGCTGTTCTTTACGGCGCCGGTTCGAAATACACCGTCGCAGAGCAACCATGCCCCTGACGATGCGAGTGAATCGCGGCCCACTATGTGCCGACCGCCTTCTTGAGATTTGCAGAAGTGGGTCGCTTCGCGCACGACCTAGCGCTGCAGGGATACTGGGCGCCGTAAGGGTACCGGGCCCCGCGCCTCCACTGAGAGCTACCGTTGTCCAGCGGGTGCGAACCTTGCGGCTTGGGAAATAGCACTACGGATTGGGATGGGCCCTTGCCTTATGTCCTATCGCGGATGCGCCTAACTTACTTGTCGACGAAACTCTCGGACGGGGTGTCGGTCGCTGCCATTGTGGTGGCGGCTGATTCCGCCGAGGACCGTTTCCGTTTTCTGGGTTTCCGCCCACGCGTGACTTCGATGGGCGGCCCGGGCGGTACGCAATCGATGCCGAACACCAGTAACTCCTGCACGTCCGTTTGCTCTGCCTTAATGAGGGTCGCCTGTGCTTGCAGGTAAGTAATCAGCGATTGAAAAAATTGTCCTTCTCCCACCCCGGGAACATCCCATCGTTTGTCATCTAGCCGAAGCAACAACAAGATTCCATGCTGGCTGTTCTGGCCTTTCAGGTATTGTCCGACCACTTGGTCACGCAGCGTACTCGTCAACGAGACAGCTGAGTACACTCGCTCACGGTCGACAGGTTTGACTTCAATACATACCTTCCAGCCGCCGGCACCCAGTTGGATATCGGTCTTGTTGTTATCATCGACCTCCTCCTCACGGTGCACTGTGAAGCGCCGACCAGGTGTGTCATAAAACCGCGCGGCAAGCCAAAGCTGCAGCACTTTCTCCTTCATACCCGGATGGAATAGTCCGCGGTCACTGAATGGCCCTTCCTCTACGCCTGTCTTCAACTCCTCCAATCGAGACAGCGCCTGCTCGAACAACTCGTGCTCGCTTCGAGGCGTATGGTCTATCGCTGTACCGAGAGAGCACAAATCCGACGCTTCAAAGACCGACGAGTTTGCGACCGCCGATGCAGCGTGCTCGTGCTCACGGCTGATAAGCCATGTCTTCATCGCAGGGTCCGTCTCGCTTGCGCACAAGGCAACTAGGGCATCGTGAGCTGCCCGACCGGGGATACCCGCGAGAACACCTGGTATTGTCTCGAGCAAACGCGTCATCGAGGGTGCGAACATGTCGCCGTTCGCTTTGTCCGCAGCGGCCTGCTCAGGGGACCGATACCTCAATACCAATGCGTGCGTTTGCAGTAGCACGTTCACTGCCGATTCCGCGTCGCACTGCTTCACCCATTTGAAATCAGATACTGCCTCGACAAATTGCTTTACTTGCGCCTTCGCGACTGCTTCGCCAGAGGCGAGGTGGTCGTTGAACCACGACCAAGCGCGCGATGGACTCAGCCCGAACCAAACGCGAAGCCAATGCGAGTCGCTTAGTAAGCCCGTCCCCTCATCACGCTGCGTCAACAAGGACTGACACAGCTCCTCGGCTTGATTGGAGGAAATAGAGACGTCAGCACACATGGCATCAAACAGTTCCTTGAGCAGCGCGGTCGACGGAATCTGAAGGTTCAGCACGTCTGCAACGAGTGGAGCGAGTAATTGAGCGCGAGTGGCGCCGCTGCACCCGAGCGCGAGGTCGAGTGTTCTTCGCGAGCTGCCCGCAGGATTTTTTAAGTGGGCCTCGCTAACTAGCCAAGGTTGCAAGGCCCTTTGTACGGCCATTGCCGCATTCGTCGTCAATGCGGGGAACCACTCCGGCGGACGCTTCAGCTCCCATACCGCGAGACAAGCTGCGCGAACGGCGTCGCTGTCATCAAGACTGGCCGTGTCCAACCCTTCGGCGATTGCCGTGTAAAGGCCCGCCAGACCCAGGATTACGGCCCAAGGCACAGTGCCATTCTGGTAGTCGACAGGGTCGATGGGCTGGAATGTGCGCCAGGCGGCCTTCAATCCTTCGCGAAGCGCCTTTGATGCTTCCACGCCGAAGTCACGCGCAACCGCTTCGTAGTCGACCTGAAAGATATCTCGCTGTCCTGACTGGCCATCTGAATACTGAACAAGCCAGCAGAGCGTACCCCGGTGGGACGCATCGCGAATGTGGTCAATCGAAGTCTCGATGGTTTTCCGTTGCTCTGCTCTCTGAGTAACCACATCGCGTTCACGTCCGCGTTGAATTACCCTCGAGTGGTGTACCTGTCGCTGTGCGTCAGCTCGCCCTCGTATGTCCGCCGCTATTTGCCTAGCCCGCGCGTCCTCATCTGCTCCGACTACTAGCGCGGCGAGAGCGTCTTTCCTCGCCCGACCACGCAAGTATCCCAACGCAACCGCCTTTGCCAACTGGAACCAGAGGTCACGCGCCTCAGGCGACGACTGCTCATCGTTTGCCCGATGAGTCAAGGCGGTGAGGTCTTTATCGCTGAATCTGACCAGACAACTACTCCAGACCATCCGCGTAATGTGGTGCGTCATCGTGGAGCTTCGCACAAAGGCCTCGGCAAGTCGCCAACGTATTGGCGGCCTAGCGGCTATTTGCTCGTACAGGTTATTCAGGTCGTGGTCGGTGTACCAGCCTAGGCGAATTGTCTCGATGGCAAGAACCGCCTGTACGCAGGCTTCCGGGCACTCTCCGAGCGATGTGCTCAAAATACTCAGCAACCGTTCGAGGCATGCTGGCAGTACGTCGAAAAGCCATGCCCCTGACGGCTTTAGCCCCTGAAATTTGTTGAGCGAGAGCACGTTCGCAGGCATGGGAAGACCTGCGACCACAGCTTCGAGCAGCGTTGTCGCGGACCGCACGGTTGTCTTGGGCAAGATTTCAAGCTCTATAGCGGACGCCATGGGGCCGTGACCGTACCCTTCCTCCGAGCTGACCATCGCGAATATTTTCACCAGCTCCGTTGTCGACAGCGACTCAATATCGACTACTCCCAGTGCTGATGCTATGAGGTCATTCTCTCGAAACGCACCCGCCAGGAGCCTGACCTTGATGTCGTCGCGCTGGTGTGATGTCGCTACCGTTCCCAGCGTCTGCAGTGCAAGAAGCTGTTCTCGTTGGGAATTCTTAGAGTCGGCGAAGACCTTGAACACTTCAGGAGCGCAATCGCTCAGCCTCGTGTGGACAACAAACGGAAAAAGTGAAACTTTGACGCTTGTCGGCAGTGCGTCGTCCGCGAGCGTGCGAGCCAAAAGGCCGGAGGAAAGACGTCTCCCCACTCGCATGAACTCGGCCGCGTCGTTGTACCAATCGGGACGAAACCCCGTGACACGTTTTCGAACATGGCTTACAAAGGCCGCATCTGCCGACAGTTCATCCCAAGATTCCGGGTCGCCGTCGAACAGCAGCACCTCGGGGAAGTATGCAACAATCCACTCGCGGGTCTTTGCGTTCACGACCGCCAGCCACGACAACGTCCATCGCCGCGCAGGTATCAAAACCGTTTTTCCGAACGGAGCCGCAACGAACAGCGCCTGGACTCGGTGAAACGGAACACCGGCTCGAATCTTTGCATCCAACCAACATGCGGCTAGATAGGCACGAGTTGTTCGATGGTGGAATTTGACGCGCGCGAAGGTGGCTTCGTCGAAAAGCGCGCTTGCCAGCAACCGGGATGTCTCGATGTCGCTCCAATCGGCCAAGACCTCGCCGGGTGTAATGACTGCCCTGACGCTCGACGATGGCGTTCCACACGCAATATAGGGGTGACCTGACAGCTCGGCCGCTGCCGCCAGTTGTTCGGCTCCTTGGCGAAGCCGCATTGACGACAGCGTCGTCGCCGACGCGTTGTAGCTGGGATTCGTCTCTTGCAGCCGGATGCGAACGCTTCCTTCAATTAACTCCCGAAACGTACCAAGGGTCCGCTTGACCTTCCACAACTGAACCATCCAGTCTAGGTCCAATGGACGCGTTGCCAAATGCTCGTAGCCGCCATCGGTGACGGCGGCCCAGAACCTCTCCTCTTCAGAGACGTCCCAGGCTCGTGCCAATTTGCGCGCTTCGGAAATTGATAGCGGAGACAGCGATACGACGAAAACCTCGGCAGGCTCTGGAACAGTCTTGGGTAGGGGCGCCGGCGGGGCGTCACCCGTTGGCAGCGTTAGTTTCGTAGCAGACACTTTTCGGGCGTGGTGTATGGGGTCAACCAGCGACTCCCTCACACACGCCTGCACATCGTCCACGGACCAGTCAGTCCATCGGCTCGAAATTACAACATGTACCCGAGCGAGGTTTGCCTGCAATTTAGAGCGAACCAGACGGAGCGCCTTCTTCAGAGCTACGTGACTGGTCAGGCGCGCTTCATCGACAGCGTCCAGCAGGAAATATCCATCTTCTGAGACGTGTTGCCACGCCTCGAAGATGGGATATCGCTCTCCGAGAGCAATGGACCATTCGTCACCAACCGTCAACTGACTGAGCTCTACAAAAAACGCGGCTTTCCCTTCAGATATAAGCCGCGCCGTCTCGTCTTTGAACTCAGTAGTTTTGCCGACACCGGCCTCACCAACGACAATCGTGACGGGCTTTGCGTGCAAATCGGCCCAAGTCAGGTCGCCCTGCCTCCAGTTCAGGTAGGTGGTCCAATCGGACTCTTCGTCTGCGTTCTCCTTCGGCAGAGTGAAGGTCCGAAGCAGGTCGACATGTCTCAACATAATCGCCTCTTCGTGGAGCGACGGGTCAATCGAAGTTGAGCCGACTGGCTCCCATTATCTACGGCGACGGACCAACTCAAGACACCGCGCGCATCCGCATCTCGCCGACGACGGGGCGAAAGTCTCGAAACGGGCCTACGAAAAGCAGGCCGTCGACTATCGCATGGGCCCAAACTTTTTTCATCTGCTGACGTGGTCCGGTCGCAGCCGGAACATCAACTTTGCAAGCGCTACTACCTCTTGGCTCCGGCGCATGCGCCTGCGCAGGTCCCCAATTAGAAGCCCTTGACATCAGCTTTCAGAACTATCACCCGGCCCTGCAATCAGAAATTTGCTCCGGTCCTTGGCACCAGTCAACCATGCCGGAGCCCGAGCACGACCGCTCCATGTCGCGCCGGTCTTGGGGTCAGCATAAGCAGCCGGCGCCAGCCGTCTGTCCCAATCGATTTCTAGCCGCTGCGACCTCGTCCGCCTCCGGAGCAGGCCGCCGCCGATGCTAGTTTTCGGTCACAGCGTCGAGCGACGACGTCGAATCGGTCAGTCCAGCAGGAACGACAATATCCGAGGTCGTATCTGTTGAGGCGGCCTCGACAAGATTTGCCGGGAGTGTCTTGGATGGCTTTACACCCATTTCCCGCAGTAGTTCTGCCTGACGGATGACGTTTCCTCTACCTAATGCGAATTTGTTGTGCGCTTGGTCATACGCCTTCTGCGCCTGCTTGATTCCTTTGCCGACCTGCTGCAAATCCTCGACAAACCCGCAAAGTTTGTCGTACAACTCGCCGCCCCTGCGCGCGATATCCTGAGCGTTGCGGCTCTGTTGTTCCTGGCGCCAGAGGTGCGCCACCGTCCGGACCACGAACAGCAGCGTCGATGGACTGACAACCAGCACATTCTTACGCCACGCCTCCATGAAGAGGTCGTTGTCATTCGCCACTGCTAGCATGAAGGCCGGCTCAATCGGAATAAATGCGAGGACGAAATCGAGAGACCGCCCGTAAAGCGCTTGATATTGCTTTTCAGAGAGCGCCCTGATATGCCCCCGAACGGACTCGACGTGTTGGCGTAACGCGACGGTCCGCTCCGCGTCGGTGTCCGCTGAAGCGTACCGTTCGTAAGCGTTCAGGGATACCTTCGAATCCACAACCAGCTTTTTCTCGTCCGGAAGGTTTATCACCACGTCGGGTTGCGCGCGCGTTCCGTCGTCACGCACCTGACTGTCTTGAACCAAGTACTCTTCTCCCTTCCGCAGACCCGACGATTCGAGCACTCGCTCGAGAATCAACTCCCCCCAGTTACCCTGAATCTTCGCGGAGCCCTTCAATGCGCTCGTCAGATTCTTGGCATCCTGACTCAGCACCTGGTTGAGGTCGACCAACTGCTTCACCTGAGCTGCAAGCGCGGAACGGTCCTTACCCTCTTGGATGTACACCTCTTCCACCTTCCCTTGGAATTCCAGCAGTCGTGCTTTCAACGGCTCAAGCAGCGTCCCGATATTCATCTGATTCTGTTCCGTAAAGCGCTTCGACTTCTCCTCGAGAATTTCGTTGGCTAACGTCTTAAACTGATTGCCCAGTGCCTCTTTCGCCTCTTGCAGCAACGCTAGCTTTTCTTCGCTACTCTGACGTTGAGCATCAGTCCGCGCGCGAATCTCTGTCAGTTCGTCGGAAAGTCGCACTGCGTCCTTCTCGAATGATTGTTTCTCAGCTTTTGTTTTATCGAACTCTTCACGCATTGACGCCGAGGCCGACCGCTCTGCATTGAGCTCGGCCGTCAGCTTCCCTATCTGATGTCCGCTGAATTCTCGTAACTCCGACAATTCCTGGGACCTAATCTCCAAAGACTCTGTCAGTTGAGCCACTTGCGCTTCGAGGCCTGAAATTCGCGCGACCTGTTCCTCAAGTGCAGCCCTACGTTCGCTTGATGCTTGGGATTCGGCCGACACTCGCGCCATCCTCTGTCGCATATCCTCGATTTCGGCATCAAGCTCGTTGTTTCGGTCTTTCAACGATACAACCTGCTGTTGTTTCTGCGCCCCGCTCGCAGTCGAGGCACCGAGTTCTTCCGTCCGAGTCGCCAACCTCTCATTTAGCGACTGCACTTCACGTTCTAGAATGGGGGTTCTGGACGCTCGTTCTGTCAGCCTCGCCTGCTCCTGTCGCGAGCCCTCCAGCTCCATGCGCGTACTACTCAGTCGGCGTTCTGCCTCGTCACGCTCTTCATTCGCGGACTTTGCGTCTGCCTCGGCTGTTCGGAGTCGTTCTTCCAGTTGCGCAAGTAGAACTTGCGACTCCGATTTGGCCGCTGTGATTGCGCTCTGGAGTCGCAGGTTTTCACGCCCTCGAAATATCATCCACGCAGCGACAGCACCAAAAAACAGGCTCACAACAGAAATGGCGAAGCCGACGACCATGTCCATGATTTCTCTCTCAGTTTTATCGCATTCGTCTTCTCAATATACGGAGAGAGAATGTCCAATTCACCATTCGCTGAAAAGGCACGACGCGCTGTAAGGCAAGTTCGAAGCTTCTAACTGTCTTTTCTGTAACGGCCATGCAGGTCGGCAATTCGAGCATCGAACGCTTCCGTCAGGCATGCCATATCCGAGCAGCCCTTAGTCACCTTGTCTAGCCAGTTTTCCTGTTCAATCCGCACGCCAACGTCCTTACCCCCGATTCGCGCTTGCGCATCTTCATATTCCTTCACTTCACGGTCATACGCCGCGGCGAGCGTTCCACTTTTGCAAACATTAGTGCCGAAGAAAGTCCCGTCTTCGATACAACTCACGCTAGCCATAGCCGTGTGCGTTGACGTGTCATTGCTTTCGACAGACCTAACGGCTTTCGGCGCTTCCGGGTTCGCTCCCGCATCCGGCATCACCACACGCTCGTTGGAACCGAGCGTCACGCCGCTGTCAGCCTTTTGCACGGTCGGCGGCGGGTCCAGCTGAACGACATTGCTGTTAGCTGGGGTTGATTCGCTTGCAATTTTAGGCTCGGAAGAGGCAACGTCGACCGTGCCTGGAGACGGCGCGCTCTGTCCGGAGGGCGAGGACAAACTCATAACGGCCGCACCGACGATACAAATCCCGATACCGTACAGGACACGCTTCCCTGAGCGGCCGAAATCTCGGTTATCGGGTTCGTTGTTCTTGTAGCCCGTCTTGAAACGACGGTCGACCTTGCGCGTATCGAAGAAGCCACCGATACCAACCAATGCGGTCAATATCCCCAACAAGACTAAACCGACTCCGAAATTCGCCATTTTTAGCTCACGCAGGCAATTTGCATCGCGTGCCGTAAATATAAAGTTGATTGTTGTGTTTTTTAACTATTCCGACCCGGCCGAGGCGCATGCGTTGCCTGGCAACTTCACGGTTCGTCGATTCCACCGTTGGGTTGCCTGCAACGGACAATGCGCCTGAGTGCCATGGACCAGCCTTTCACAACCCCGTGCTTTCGAACCGCCCGCAATGCATATTCCGAGCAGGTCGGCTCGTAGACACATGCTTCGCGAAGTCGTACAGGTGCATAGCGCCTATAGACCCCGATAAGCTGCTCACTCGCGCTAATCAGGGCGTCGGAACGTGACAACATAGTACGTCGCCAATTGAGCTTTACGGCCGAACAGAGCGTCGAAGCAACCCGGCTGCACATTCACACCGATACTGTCTACCCGATAGAATTCCCACCCATCACGAGCATGCTCGTTGACGACACCTTCCAGGTAGACTGCGGCCTCGTTACCTCTGTGCTCACGCGCGCGTACTGCAATGTTAGGCGGTACCTGCACCATCTTGTATTCGAATGCCATAAACTTCCGTCGTATTGAAATTCAGCTTGACGACATTGGCACTAAAAACTTTAGCCGCCGGCCAAATTATTTTCACGCCTCGAGTTGTCGTCAAAGCGACGACAAACGGTTCGCAGCATAAGCTTCAAAGCATTGGAAGCGTTCTTGAGAAATCAACGGGTACTTTCCGCATGCATCGGCGACGGTTTGCTCAAACGCCTGTTCTGATGCAGCCAGGTCAGGGGCGGCTACAGGCCCTCCTGCCGCTTTCAAACGCTTCAGATATGTCGCGTGTTCCGCGGCTTGCGCACTGTTCCGCTTGTATTCGCTGGACGGATTGAGCTTCGACAGTGACGACGCGATTTTCTGCGCGCCCGAGAGCGACTCGTCGTCGGTTGTAGCGCAATAAAGTAAGGTGGTCGGACGGTTAGCCGTGAGGAAAAACGCATACACGCACGATTGCGTTGCGTTCGACGCCGACGACGACAAACCCGAGGCCGAGCCGCGAATCGCGAGGCCACCCGGAAACTGAATTGGTGTAAGAAGGCCAGCGTTAGTAAACCCTGCCTTGGTAACCGCGTTAGCCTCTCCCCCCAACTGACGGGTTACGGCATCAGGCTGCAACGCGCGCAAAGATTGAATGACATTGTCGAACCACGAAACAGGGACGAAGCGGTCTCGCTGCGTAACGATGCGAATTTGCCACGACGGTGCCTCATCGACTGCACTGACTACCTGACAGAGACCCACTTCGTCGTCGGTTGGCCCGGGCATCATGCATCCCGCATTCTCATCCGACGACGGAAGCGCCGCTTTAAAGCGGAGCGAACCAAGGTTTAACGTTTGCGACTTCCATACCACTGGTGCCTTTGGCTTGGTCTCGATGTTTTGCGACGCTGGTGCGGCTGGTGCGCTTGCGGTATCGAGAGACGGTGGCGCCGTGGATGGCGCACTCCTGTTAGCCCCGGATATGAGCACGCCAGCAGCAACAGCTACCGCCAAACTGAAATAAGCTGGTGCTTTACTTGCGGACATGATTCTTGGATTATTATCATCTCAAGATTAGATACTAACGCGCGGTTCCGAGCTTAGCCAGCACCGCATAGCGAGAAGACCATGAGTGAACACAACGATTTCGCTACTCAAGTAGCGTTCGGCACGGATAACTTTGCCGAAAATCCCGAACAGCGATGCCCATGCATTCTGGTTCTTGACCGTTCCGGGTCGATGGGCGGCCAACCCATTGAGCAACTCAACGCCGGTCTCGTGACTTTCAAGGACGAGCTTGCCGCAGACTCACTTGCAATGAAACGGGTGGACACGGCTATTGTTTCATTCGGTCCCGCGACACTTGAAATGCCGTTTCATACTGCTCCAAATTTTTTCCCGCCTACGTTGACCGCGCAGGGTGATACGCCGATGGGTTCTGCCATCAACCTGGCGCTCGACACGCTTGAGGCGCGCAAAGCCGAATACAAGGCGAATGGTATTTCCTACTACCGGCCCTGGGTGTTTCTCATTACCGACGGCGGCCCTACGGATGCATGGCAGCAAGCCGCCGCTCGCGTGCGCGAGGGAGAAGCCTCGAAGAAGTTCGCTTTCTTCGCGGTCGGCGTACAGGGCGCCAACATGGATACGCTGGCGCAGATTTCTACCCGACAGCCACTGTCGTTACAGGGTCTCAAGTTCCGTGAACTGTTCCAGTGGCTCTCTGCATCGATGGCCGCCGTCTCGCGGTCCACGCCAGGCACTGAAGTTCCGCTGGTGGCTCCGACCGGCTGGGCATCGGTGTGAGCTGGAAGGTCATTGGAGCGTCCGTCGTCGGCAGTTCCCACATTCACAACTCGGCGCCCTGCCAAGACAGTTGCTTCTATCACGTCGCGTCCGATGCGACGGGGGCAGAGCTTCTTGTCGCCCTCGTATCTGATGGTGCCGGCAGTGCACAATTCGGTGAAATTGGCTCCGAAATCTCTTGCGAGGCCGGGGGCAAAAGGCTGCTCGAAATCGTTGAAACGAATGGGGAAGCCGCGCTGGAATCGAGTGTCGCGGCGGAAGTGCTCGACGTCATCAGGACGCGAATAGACGAGGCGGCACAAGCACGAGGCGTGACGCCTCGCGCCCTCGCCTGCACGCTGCTCGGAGCAGTCGTTGGACCGACGCGCGCATTCTATTTCCAGGTGGGGGATGGTGCAATAGTGTCACGGGAAGGCGGAGCGCTTGCGCCGGTATTCTGGCCTGAGTCCGGTGAGTATGCCAATATGACTTATTTCGTCACGGACGCAAACGCATCCGAGCATCTCCGGTCTGACCTGCGCAACGCACCGGACGAACTATCGCTTTTCAGCGATGGAATCCAGCGACTTGCGTTGGTATTTGCGACTGAAACCGCACATGAGCCTTTCTTCGAACCGATGTTCAAGGCCTTACGCGGCTCGTCGGACGACCAGACGGATTCACTGTGCGCAGCGCTTGAGCGCTTCCTGAGCAGCGACGCAATCAACGAACGAACTGACGACGACAAGACGTTAATTCTTGCGACACGTCCGCTGGGGGCCGGCAGTGTCAGTAGCGTTTGATGAACTCGGCAACCAGTTGCAGCTTGGAAAAAAGCTCGGTGAAGGTGGTGAGGGCGCGGTATTTGATACGACGCACAACGGCGAAAACGTTGCGGCGAAAATATACTCGCATGCTCTGCCGCCCGACCGACAGGCCAAACTGCGAGCTATGGCGCAGGTTGGCGATACGTATCTCAAGCAGATTGCCGCTTGGCCAATCAACGTCTTGCTTACCAAGCGACCAGGGCCAGTCGCCGGCTTCACGATGCCCAAGTTCTCGGGCTACCATGCCGTCCATGAACTATACGGCGTGGGAAGTCGCCGCCAGACCTTCCCAAAGGCAGATTTCTCGTTTCTCGTAGGAACGGCGCGGAACATAGCTGCTGCGTTCGACGCCATACACGCGCATGGCCACGCTATTGGTGACGTCAATGAAAACAACATCATTGTCAGTCATCAGGGAACCGTCAAGCTTCTTGACTGCGACTCGTTCCACGTTAATACGCCGACCATGAGTTTCCCGTGCACTGTGGGAGTCCCACACTACACGCCACCGGAGTTGCAGGGCCTCGGCTCATTCCATGGCGTTACGCGGACAGCCAATCACGACAACTTCGGGCTCGCGGTTTTGATATTTCAGTTGCTGTTCATGGCCAGGCATCCATTCTCTGGAATACCAAAGATGCCTGGCGACCTGCCGCTGGAACGGTCTATCAAGGACTTCCGTTTCGCGTATGGGGCCGACCGTCTCGCGCGATTGAACGACATGCCACCAAAGGCCTTGGGGCTGGACTATCTTCCTTCCGGGCTTGGAGACCTTTTCTGGCGTGCTTTTACTGAGACTGGAGTCAAGCACGGGCGCCCCAAGGCAAAAGAGTGGGTGGCAGCGCTTGATAGTCTGTTGCATTCACTACGGTCATGCAGCGCGGAGCCGCGGCACAAGTATCCGGGGCAACTTCACACGTGCATCTGGTGCGAGCGAGACAAGCAGGGAACGCCATATTTCACTCCCGCTTCGGCAACCGGGCCAACAATCAACTTTCAGGCTGCAAGTGCGAGTGTGTCTGCGCTCTGGTCTCAGATACAGGGACTCAGTTCGTTGCCGGCGATGCCTCTGTTCGCTGCGCCTGCTCTAGCGCTCACTGGTCGCCCCGCTCCGGCATCCGCTGGTTCCTCCGTGACCAAAGACCGCCTGGCGTATGCAGGCATCTGTTTCGTTGCCTTCGTGCTTTCAATCGTAGCCCCGAAACTTTGGTGGCTTTGGTTGACTGCTGGTGGATTCGCCATTCACGGAGTCAAACCTCACTCGCCTGTCGAACTAAACACTCGCAAAAGCGCGTTAGCAGTTGCGCAGCGAGGATACGACGCGGCTCTTGCTGAATATGACCGGGTACGCGGGGACCGCCGGCTTGCCGACGCGTTCCGCAATCTCGGGCAACTGAAAGCGCGACTGGACGACCTGCCGCAAGTTCTTGCGCGAGAAATGAAACAGTTGCAGGCAACTTTAGTCGCACGACAGTTGCACGACTTTCTCGACAGGCACTTTATCCGAGGTGCCAAGATTGCCGGTGTAGGGGAACAACGCAAGCAGACGCTTGCGTCTTTCGGCATTGAAACCGCAGCGGATATCTCTTCTTCAGCCATCGGTGCCATTCCCGGCTTCGGTGCTGGCCTGACGAACAATTTGATGGCATGGCGGCGGTCTATCGAACAGAAATTTGTACCGTCTAACAACGTCACGCCTACTCCACAAGACGTGAACTCGGTCAATGCAAAAATAGCGTCGATGCGCGCGAAGCTTGAACAGCAACTCCGAGATGGTGCCACGCATCTGCAATCCGTCAGGAACGAAGTTCTGGCTCGCCAGAATACTGCGAAGGGAGCGCTCGAGGCAGCGCATCACAATCTGGCGCAAGCCCAGGCTGACCTCGCTGTCATGCAGAGGTCCCCGTGATGAAAACCTCCCGGTACCCGAAGGCCGCAGTCGCGAAGGCGTGCATCACCATGTTCGTGACCTGCGTCACAGTCGCGGGGCATGGACAGGAGATGCCCAACCCCGTCGGGGAGTTTCTAAACGCCTTCCACGGCAAACCTGTTGGGCCCGTAGCGCCTCCGTCGGCCAGCCCTCCCGTCATTAGCGGACCACAAACGGCCATGGTCAACACAACGGCGCCAACGACAGCGCCACAGGCGGGTGCACAGGTGAACACGCCTTCCTGTCCTCCGGGCGTTGACCGCGTGGGATGCCCAAGCTCGTCTGCCCAACGGGTACGAAACGACTGTCCCGCTGGAATGACCGCTGGGCCTACAGGTTGCGTTCCGATGGCAATGCCGCCAAATGCTCACCGAGTATCCGAAGACGGGCAGTGGCAATGTGACGACGGTTATATGAGATTTGGCGCAATCTGCATTGCAATCCAGTCGACTCCTTCCAACGCTCACCTTACGGGAACAGGAACGAACTGGGAGTGCAATACGGGATACAGGCGGCTTGGAAACACATGCGTTGCTGTGAGCGTTCCACCCAATGCACACTTAGCCAACACGTGGAATGGCTGGGCATGCGATTCTGGATATCGGATGGTGGGCAACTGGTGCGTCGCTCACTGAGAACAAGTCGAGGAACCAAATGGGGCTAGGTTACAGAAAGTCAATTTCCGCAGGTCCATTCCGCTTTAACCTGTCTGGAAGCGGTATTGGCGTTTCCGTCGGGGTACCCGGCTTTCGCATCGGCACCGGTCCACGCGGCAACTACGTCTCGATATCAAAAGGTGGGTTCACCTATCGCGCGACTCTGCCGACTTCCGGAATACGGCCGCCCGCTTCTTCACAACCCTCTTCCGGGGCGCCCGTGGCACGCCCCAACTACACTTCGCCCGCCACAGCCACAGTCGGTCCGATGTTGAGCGTGGCATCAGCAACGGCCGACCAACTGACTTCGTCTTCCTTGGATTCACTGGTTCACGAAATCAACCGGAAGGCAGGAATGATGCCGCTTTGGCCATGGTGCACAGTGCTCGCACTTGCATGCATCGCCTTGGCCATGCTTTTGTCGGATGGAGGCCTGTTCGTTGCAATCGCGAGCGGTGCTCTTGCCATGGCCGTGTGTGCAGCCTCACTATGGGTTTATTACTGGGACACGGCCCGCCGGGCAACGGTGCTTTTCTATGACCTCGACGCCACATCGGAGCAGGCATTCTCGTCAGTGGTTAATGGGCTGACACAGCTTGCTGCCTCAGCCCGTAAATGGAGAATCGATGCCACCGGCAGAGTGCTCGACAGCAAATACCACGCCGGTGCCTCCAACGTCGTCCAGCGTAAGCCGTTACAGCTAGGCATCGGGCCGTTTTCCAAGGTCCGATGCAATCTGGATATTCCCTACATCGTTGCCGGGGCGAATGTTCTCTACTTCTGCCCTGACCGCCTTTTCGTTGTCACAGGACGTAAAGTCGCGGCTGTCCGTTACGGAGACCTGAACCTGCGCGATGGCTCGACGCAATTTATCGAAGACGAAGGTGTGCCCAACGACGCAGTCGTAGTCGGACGCACCTGGAAATACGTCAACAAGTCGGGCGGCCCTGACCGAAGATTCAAGGACAATCGGGAATTGCCTGTTGTTCGATATGACGAACTCTCGCTCACATCCGCCTCTGGCTTGAATGAACGCTTTCATTTTTCAAAGTCTGGAGTCGCCGCGGCCTTTTGTCACTCGGCAAGAAACCTTTTGACGCTACGTCCCGCAGGTATTCCGTGACAGAGCCTTTTATCTAGGGACAGCTGCCATCAGCTTGGTGCAAATCCATTCCCTTTAATTTATTGATTCGACCACAGCCCTCCTGATGGGTTGAATGAGACGGGTACCTCCTAGTTCAAATTTTCATTGCTTTTTCCCGGACTCAAGCAGATGGCAACCGCTGTCGACGCTGTCAACGGAAAAATCGTGCCAGGAGGTCACACGCGCGATTGATTTGCATTGCGTCGCCCGGAGAGCAACTATTGGAGTATCTGTGCATAGCGGGCAAGCGGACTGACGGAAAAAAGTGGCATCCCTCCAAGGATTCAAAATAACATCATGGGCCCGGCTCCGAAGGTAAACGTAACCGGCACGGTCTCTACGCTCCAAAAATCGGCGACATTGAGGATGCGCGTATCGGCATGCGCAGCATAGCTAGCGACAATCAACTTCTGCGTTCCGCCAACCAGTTCCTTCGGGCAGTCGAAGCGCGTGTAGCCTGCGACACCCGTCACCAGGTCGTTAGAGACCTGCAACGGCAACGGCGTATCCGGATTCTGTACTACCCGCGGTGCACGGCCAAGGGCACGACAAAATCCGACGAAGATGATGTTATGCCGCTCGTGCAGACAGCCACGGAACTCGTAACAATCGACGCAGACCGCTCTCTTCCCTATCTGCAGCAAGTGATGTCGAACAACATCCTACGCAGAGGCTGGAAACACTCCGAAAAAATGATACGAACGTTGCAACCCTCATTTTATACTTATGCGAGCGATGGCGTACCCGCCGTCCTCTCAATAGGCGACTCGCCTACCGCGGCTGGCAGGCCCGGCTGCAGCAGATTGCGTGTGTCATCACAAACGCGTGCCAGGTTGAATCCTACTGGTCGCACACAGGACCGAGGGCGGCTGCGCGACGGGTCAAACGAGCGTATCGTAGCGCGGGCACTGTTCCAACAAGTTTTTGGTAAAACGCTGACTTTTCGCTACGGCAGCACATCGTATTTGTATTCGTAATCGGCCAGGACAATTGTCGGCTCGTATTCGCGTTTTCTCGTCATTCTTTGGCGCTCAGATATAAGATGAAGATTTTTCTTGGCGCGTGACGCCACCACATACAGCAGCTTCTTGGCGCTTTCTTCGCCCTCGGCATCATCGAAGTGAGGCACCATCCCTTCGAGCAGCGCGTAGGCAATCACCGCGTCAAACTCCGCGCCCTTGATGCCATGAATGCTTGAGACCGTAATACCTGTCCTAGTCCTAAATACGCGGCGAAAGACCTCCGTGTCGCTGATGCACTCTAAGCCATCTTTCTTCAATTTTTCAACGCGTGCCTGCGAGCTCTCAAAGAACGCCACGTAGTGCTTCTGCAATACTTCGAACTGCGTGAAATTGATGTTCAGCAACTGAAACAGTTCAGCGAAAAATTTTCGCAGATAGACCAGACCGTCTGCGTCATCCAGCACAATGCAGTTGCAGGCTCGCAGCAGTACTTTTGCGTTAATCCCAACGGCAGTGACCCCAGCTTCTGTCATATCGCGCAAGACTTCGTTTGCCCAACGCAATCGACGCACATACAAGTCAGGAGCTGCCACCGTGAGCGCCAGCCTTGACACCTTAAACCAAAAATTGTCGTAGTCCCTTCCAAAGGGTACCATCCCCGGTCCATCAAAAGGATATTCTGGCAGCCGGGCCACCAGCTTACGCGTCATGCTCGCAAGATGAGTCCACCACGGTGCGATGACACATATTTCACCCGGCGCGAAACCGCAGTCCTCAATACTGTGCCTTATGAGCCGAACAAGCTCGTCCTCCAAGCCATCAATCTTCACCGTATCGTTGTAGGAGATGACGCCTACATGGTCCTTATCTTTCCCTTCCGCTACTATGGCCGTCTTGTAGACGTTATAGTTCGAAAAGTAGTCAACGACCCGTCTGGATGACCGATAGTTTTTCGATAGCGCAAGAGGCTTAAACTTGGTGTTGGCCAGTGCCTCCAAATCCGCGTGCGGTATTGCATAGCCACCCAGCGACATGTATATCGCCTGGTTGGGGTCGCCAACGATGAATGCGGAAGTAGCCCCAGCGCTAGCCCGCAGTATCGACGCAACTATCGAGTATTGAATCTCTTTGGTATCCTGGTACTCGTCCACGAGAACATACGGGAAGATGTTCGAAAGAATCTTCGCGATACCAGGCCGAGTTTGAAGAATCTGATGCGCCCGGAACAGGATGAGTTCAAAGTCGATAGCTTTGCGCTCTGCGAGCCGTCGAAAATACCGTTTCAAGACTTCCCGAACGGCTTCGCGCAGTGCCGGGTTCTGCGTTGAGATGACGCACCGCTCCGACGTAAAGAAAAACTCGCAGTCCCAGAACGTCACCTTCAGTCCATCGTACTGGCCGCACAATTCAGTGAGCAGAGCCTCCCTTTCGTGGGCGTCTATAACCCGAAAGCCTCGGCTTAGTGACCCATGGTAGATGCCGTATGGTTTGAGAATCCACTCCAAACAGAAGGAGTGAATGGTCCCAATCCAGAGTTGCGAAGTGTCGACACCGAGCCGTTCGATTCTGTCGTGAATTTCGTCGGCTGCACGGTGGGTATAAGTAATGGCACAGACGAACTGGCGCGACGACTTCAACCGACTAAGCTCGTATGCCGCTTTGTATGTCAGGGTACGGGTCTTCCCACTCCCTGGGCATGCCGTCAAAAGGATGTTTCCGGGCTCCCGAATCGCAGCTTCCTGTTCAGGATTGAGCTCCCCGTGTCGCCAGAGGTCCATGGTCAGCTCAAGAACGCCGCGACAACATCGTGGATGGCATCGGCCGGTAGGGTCTTGAACAGTTCATCGTTCAGTTGCTCAAGCGCGATTTCTCCACGTCGGAAGCGGTCCAGATGCCCACGAGATTCTTCGATGACGGCATCGTCGGCCCCTGCGTTCGAGTTAGTACGAAGTCGATGGTCGAAGACGCGAAACCAGACATCAATCGGCAACGCCGGGTTGGCAAATACCAAGGCATCGAGAATGTAGCGAGGAATCGCGGTCGCGGGCGTTATGGCTTTTGCGAGCAGCAAAGCAAACCAGCCCTTCCCCTCGTTCGCTGCCATCGTCAACACTCGCCGGCCGTACACAGACACATCTGTCGATTGCAGCTCTGCTCGCGCCTCCTCGATAGTGTGGGCGCTTACGTAAACGTCACCAAGTACCCCAATGACGACGTCCGCGTTACCGGCCCGCATAAACTCGACTTCAAATGTGTGGTGTGCATAGGACACGGTTAGCCATCGGTTGCCATCGCAGAACGCGTTGAGCGCCAGCTGTCGCTCGATGCCCTTCGCCTGAGCACCTTCGATGTGCAGTTTGAATTTTCTCAGTGCCTTGCTATCGTCATCATGCGGAGTCGTATCGATTATCGCCGTATCCAGGTCAGTGACGATGGCGCATCGCTTTCGGATACGGTCATCGTGGAACAGGCGTCCAACGTTCTGAAAACCAGTGCTGCGTATGTTGATGAGGCTGATTCCTAGCTCGTCGAGACTTACACCCATGACAGCCTTGACGAGCGATGGGATGAGAATCTCCTCAGCATCGCCCTCAACCAGGATGACGCTCTTTGCAAACAGGAGGTTGCTGCGCACTGCATCGAGGTACCGCTGAACACTGGCTATCTCGCGAGGCTCCAGGCCCGTTGCCGGCTGATACGCCTCGCAGCATCCGCCTTCCCGCCCGAGGATGTTCATATTCTGGATTTTGCTGACTTCAGAAATATGGACCGAATGGGTCGAGTAAATAATCTGGGTGTCTTCGTAGTTCAGGCGGTCAAACAGCGTCTTCTGGATGTGCGTGTGGATATGCGCTTCGGGCTCTTCAATCAGAAGGAAGTTCGCCACCGGCATCTTCTCCTGCTGGTATTTGAACTCGAGGAGTTTGAGTGTGAGATAGATGAGGTTCGCGCCACCCAAGCTCAGTTCGTTGATATTTCCCTCGTAGGCCTCGCCAGATTCTCCGACGAACAGCTTCAGCGACTGAAACAGCTTGTCCGCTTCATCAGGAAGGTCCGACCGGATGGAAAGCGACGACGGTGAGTAGGCTTCCCCTGCCGCCGCCTTGATTGTTTGCGAAATGTCGCTGCGAACTGCGAGGACGTCGTTGAGGCCACCAATCGCGTCGTTCAGCGCTTTTACCTGCTCAGTTATCGGGGCAAATGCGTCCGCTTCGATACGGCCACTCTTCGCCTTCAACAGCGTCAGTAGCGGATTCGCGCGATTATTGTGAAATTCTGCAACAACGTCCCTGAGCGCTTGGACAAAGGTGAACGACACTTCTCTGGCGACAGATAGTACGGCCGGGACACGGATGCCAAGTTCCGGAAACTCCGTTTCCTTACTGAATTTGACCGCCTCGAAATCGCCAACGATATTTTTGTAGGTCGTTAAATCGTTGAAATCAGCCGTGCTCTTACCGGTGAATACGACTTCATAGCTGTCAATCGTGATGCCGTCAAGAATCTCGGCTAAGCCTAGTTGGTCACCCTCCGCAAGCTCGGACAGCAGCTGACGAACATGCAGCTTCGGGCGAAATATTAGGTTGTAGGTGGCTTTTTCTGTGTACTGTTCGCCTACTATCGCCGTCCCATGCTGGAACAGCGCTTGTATCGCTTCATCCGAAACAATCTTCTCGAACTCCAAGCTGATGATTATCCAGTGACCTCGCCAATCTGCTAGTCCCCGATGGAAGTCTCCCTCGTCAAGGCGATATGCCGAGCGGAGCATGTTATCGTCGAGCAAGAGACGGATAGCTCGAAAGAGGTTGCTCTTTCCTGAGCCGTTCTCCCCGATTATGGTATTAGTGCCTTCGCGAAAAAGAAGTCGCGCGTTCGCGAAATTCCGGTAATTTACCAGGCTCAATTTCGAGATATGCATAGGGGTGAGGCTTGGCCGATGGAGTCTGGATTATGAACTCCAGTCGGTCTTTTGTCTTCTCACCTCGCTGCTCAAAGCAGGTTAGCAGAAATGCGGAGCTCGGTTACTGACTTCAACTCCAAGACTCAAGACCGCCAACTCCCTACCGATGCACGGCTCCGCACTGTCATCCTGACTACCGTTTCTTCTTGAATTTCGCGCCGTCCTTGGTGAATTCAGCGTCGTAGTCGCGGAATAAGGCGATTACGGTCGTTAGCCCTATGGTCACCACGAATATTATCGTGGCAATTTCCACCCCGGTCAGCGCAGCTACCGGCACCAGTCCAAGAGTAGACGCCCCGCCGCTCGGAATGGCGGTTACCGCAATTGCTCCGATGGCAGCCAGAGCCACAGCCCCAAGGGCGGTAACCTTTCGCGCATTCTTTAGCTTACCCGCAAGTTCGCCATTAACGAAAATCTCGTCGATACTTGCTTGTTGAGCTTCTTTCAGTTCTTCCGAAGTGGTCACTGTGACAGATGTCATGCTTATCCCTAATTTTTGTCTGCGGTCCGCCTCTTCTCGCGATAGTGGTGCGCTTTGCTTCCCTGTCTCGCAATCCTCGAATCTTTGTTGCAGCTGTTTAACGGCAAGCGTCCTAGCCACCTTTAGGCAGAGATAAAGCCGAACGTCGCCCCCGTCAGCGGTTCAGTTACGAATCTTGACGCGCAGTTTGTTAGACAGCCAGTCGGCTTCGGACGTTGAAGCACATATTCGATGTAAGACACTCGGAACTTGCCAGCAAGCCTCATCGCCCGGCACTCGGCTCAGTGATTCAGCTCGGTGGTCACATTTGACCGCGTGCTGCGTAGGGCAGCTCTTTTCGATGGGGGTATCCAGCTGCAGATAATGTTGGTTAAATGCCGAGCGACATCCATGCCTCGGGAATGTCTCCGCATTCGCAATGCGGCTTATCAAAGCTCTCAGGCTGAACAAGGGTGGCGCCGACATGTCGGGCTCCGTGTAGCCTTGACAGTCGAGGAGGAGCATCAGTGTGCTGTTGGTCGTGCCACCCCTGCAATTTGTAATTGTCCAGCATGCGGCGGTTGGGATGCCCGTATCGATTCTTGCCCGAGGAAATGACTAGGCGTGCATCTGAGGCAGTGGTCTCCGGAATGGCGAAGACATTCAATTTGCCGCCGTGATGGCTAGCTACCATCCCGACAATTCGCCGGTGGTCCCATGAGCCTACCTGGTCGAACCGGATGCTGTCGAATTCGGAGTCTCCCGGAAGTAACACGAGCCCCCTCTTCCACCCATCATCGATACGCACTACCATGGCCAACCCCGAATTGTTGCGATATGAAACGTCTTTTTTTTTGGGTCGCGCACTTTACAAGTGTTAAGTTTTCGGTTTCCCAGACCGTCTTTCCTCTTGGCCAAAAATGTAACGCTCTACGGCCCTCGAAACGCTGCTGGTAGAGTTTCAGAATGAGAAGATGGTGGCTCGGTCCCAGCTTGGAAGCTTTTTCCGGCGCTGGTACGAGCCAAGGTCGGTCGAGAGCGGTAGGTTTCCATTTCACCACAGGAGCGCCTCGACTCCTGTCGTAGCGCCAACTTTCCAGTGCGTAGGCCCAGTGGTCCCAGTCCCAGTGAGAAAGCACAACCGGTGCAGGACCAGCATCAGTCTCGACGTCGAAAAGCCGCGGCGGCGGGTTTGGTGCACCAGCTATGTTGGTTTGGATGGGCCACCCCAAGTCGAAGAACAACACTGGATGCTCGTACTCGTCGACCACCGCGTTGCAATTACCCTGGCCCACATGATAGGCGACGACATGCCGTCGGCCTTCGGGAGCAAACAATTTTTCAAGCAATTTTGTAAAGCGCTCGAACGACCGCAAGGCTAGCCTTGATGCATCAAAAACTCGTTCGACGGCGGCTTGAGTCTCGGAGTCGAGAGGCTCCGGCCGTGAAATAAACAGAGTAACGGCTTCCCCTTCAATCGGCGCCGGCCCGAGCGAAATGAAGGTCGCCGGAATGTTGACTTGGCCGTCTTCATCCCGTACGTCGGAGACCATGAACGTTAACCACGTCCTCGTGGACGCGTTGCTGGCTTTGTTGAGCAGACTTGGCTCGATTGAATCGGGTCCGACCTCGAGGACGGCACCCATGTATTCGTCCGCCTGCTCAGAGGACAATTGAGCTAGCCCGCCAACTCGCCGCATCACGGAAAATGTCTTTTCAGAGACACAGTCAAGGTAAACGGGATTTTGGCCTACTTCGCCATCTAAAAACTCCGGGACCGCGAAGTAACGCATAAAACCCTCTGTTTGATTGGTCACCTGTGGGGTGTCGACCGAAACTCAAGAAATTGACGGCTACCACCTGGTCTTGGCCAACGCCACGCGACCACTCTCGATAAGCGGTAAGCGAATTGTCGGTCAGCATTGTGGACGCTTTCGAGCTGCCGCTAAGACCAATGTCCGTCAAATCGCTCTTACGGCGGCATCTTGGAGAACTTTAAGAGTACGCTTCTGCAAACAGCATGAAGAGTCACCTTGCCCTGGGACTCTGCGCTACCTTTTGTCTCGGATATGTGGGCGTTGACTACCTTGTAGCCAGTCGACAAGCAACCGGTGCATCGCTAAAATTGAGAGAGCGCGAGTGAGTAAAACATTCACGAGAGCACTTGCAGCAGTGCGGACCTTTCGGACGGGAGCTAAAGCTACGATTCGGCCTGTCGGAGCGCCAAATGCCGCAGAAATCACATGTCCTGGTACGGCGGGACTCGCGTGTGCCGTACTTCCGGAGGTCAATTCCGGAGTCGCTTCGCCGACAGTTTGGCCGCCGGGAGTTTATCTGCTCGCTGCGAACACAGGATGCCGCAGAGGTCGCAGCGAGAGCCGGCGCGCTCCACTCGAAGACCGAGGAACTGTTGCGTCACGCGAGCAGTCTTGCAACTTCCGGTCGACACAACTGTACTGAGCTGGCAAAGATGTTTGACCAGTACCGAGACGCAATCTGCTGCGGGCTCCGCTTTACCCCTTCAACGCAGGCGACAGTTGAAATCGAGCAGCCAGGCGCGGCGAGAGGCGATGCGCGGGGCAGGAATTCAGGCCGCACGTCTCAGCGTTACCGATTCCATCCTTCGATGGCAGCGCGCCTGCTTGGTCGGCATCGAGCTGCCGTACTCGCACGCGATGATGCATGGCGACGCACACTGGAGCCGGACACGCTCGTTCAGGCCAGAACCAACCTCGCGAATCGCGAGCAGGCTCTCATCGACCAAATCGCGTTGAACGACCTCGGATGCGCGTGGCCCGCGGCATGCACCCTGCTGGAACAGGAAAGCGTCGACTGGTCGCAAACATCAGTGCCCGCAATGCTTTCGTTTGTAGAGCGCTTCCTTCGCGAAGAGCTTGAACTCGTGCGAATTAGGCTAGCTCGACTGAACGGCGCCGACATCCCGTCTCCCGAAGCGCCCGCCGGCGCGCTGGACGAGGACGAATGGGGCGTAATGCAAGCAACGTGGGAAGCGGCGCGTCTACCAAAGACTGCCAGCCGATACGAGGCCGCCCTTGCAGTCAAGAGGCTACGTGGGTGCACCGGCGATAAAAGCCCGTGCGACCTGACACTTTCCGACGCAATGCTCTTCCGGTCCGCGCTTTTGACTCATCTGTCCCGAGCACGCGCGAAATCCAGTTTTTCGCTCGTGCGCTCAATACTGAAGACAGCAGCTGCCGAGAACCGCATACCGCTCAGCGTGAGCCTCGCGTTTGAATCAGTGAAAATCGAGGTATCCGAGAAGGCTGTCCGCTCGTATCAGTCACTGTCGATTCCGCAATTGCAGTCATTCTTCGACGGCCCAGTACACACCCGTGGCCTGCGACCCGCAAAAGGCGGCGGCGATGCCGCGTTCTGGCTACCGCTGCTTGCCGTTTTTGAAGGCATGCGGCTCGAAGAGGCCGGCAGTCTCGTGTGTGGAGCGCTGAGCGAGCGCTCTGGCCGATACTGGCTGCGCGTAGGGCGAAGCAAGACGGCTGCTGGCCTCCGGGAACTGCCACTACATCGCGAACTCGAGAGATTGGGCTTTATCGAGTACTTCCTCGCGCAGCGGGCAGGCAGACCTGACGACGAACCACTGTTTCCGTCGCTCAGGACTGGGAGCAAGGGAAATCAAACGCATATGTTCTCGACTTGGGTGAATGGATACATCGACAAGTACGTCGTGAACGACGCTGCTTGCGTATTCCACTCCTTCCGAAATAGCTTTGAGGACGCTGCAACCGCTGCCGGTGTTCCAGAGGATGTCCGCCGCGCCCTGATGGGGCATGCTCAAGTCGCCATGACGCGTCGATATGGTAAAAAAGATGAGCGGAACCGACGCATCTTTCCGGACCGGTCACTCATCGAAGCAATCGACATGGTGCGGTACGACGGACTCGACTTATCTCACGTGACCGTTGACGAGATAACCAGTCATCTGCCACATGACGCAGCTGCAGGGCAAGACGGCTGTGGCCAAGCGGTTCCCTGTCGCCGGTAATGTCGCGTTACCAATCTCGCACGGCCGTTTCACATGTGTCCCGCATCGCCTCCTACACTCCGAGCCGTAGTTACTGACATTGCACACCACGTGCGAGGAGTACCAACATGAACAAGAAGATTTTCGGAGCGGCGCTCGGTCTAGCCGCGTTGGCAGCGTCCACCGCCGCGTCGGCACACGTCGACATTGGCGTAGGCATCGGTATTCCGGTCGGAGTCTATGCGCCGGCAGAGCCAGTGTACGCACCGCCGCCTCCCGTGGTGTATGCTCCGCCGCCTGCGGTATACGGTCCGCCGCCGGTCGCCGTCGTGTACGGCGGTGACGACGACTGGCGTGCTCGCGAATGGCGTGAGCGTCGTGAGTGGCGTGAACGGGAATGGCGCCGCCGGGAATGGCGTGAGCGCGAGCACTGGGGTGGCTATTGAAGCGACGCCGGTAGCAACCACATCCCCAAAATACAACCTTAGAGCACCTTCGAATGAAAGCTAGCCCGATAAAGATATCCCTGATTGCAATGACGCTGGTGTTCGCAACGACAGGCACGGCAAACGCCGCAGGCTGCCTCAAGGGCGCGGTGGTCGGCGGGGTCGCGGGACATTACGCGGGGCACCACGCCGTCGTTGGTGCGGTCGGTGGCTGCATGGTCGGCAGGCACCTCGCGAAGCAGCATGCGCAACAGCAAGCCGCGCAACGTCAGGCAGCACAGGCGCAATAAAACATCGTCCGCTTTGTGTACCCGGCGGAACCAAAAAATCGCTGGTCCACCGGCACCTGACAACTACGTTTAGGTCGTCAACTCGGCGCCAGATTCGACTGCGGCCACTGGAGCAGCCGCGGTCACGCCCTTCTGTGGGGTTTTTTCCACCGGCGACTTATTGCTTGCAGCCGCCACCGCCTTCTTCGCAGTCCCTTTCTTTTCGGGTGACTTCCTAGACGCAGATGTCTTCGCGCTCGCCTTTCTCGCCGCTACAACGCTCTTCTTCGCAGCGACCTTCTTGGTGGCCGATTTCTTCGCCTGAGCCTTCGTGGCTGCCGCCGCGGACTTCGGCTCTGCCGTGTCCTCGCCCGCACCTGCAATCAGAAATTTCGTGCGGTCCTTGGCGCCGGCGAGCCATGCGGGCGCGGGGCCGCGGCCGCTCCAGGTTGCTCCAGTCTTTGGGTCACGATATTTTGCCGGCTGCGGGCCGCGGACGTAGGCGCCAGCTTTTGCCGCGGGCTTCTTGGCGGCGGCCACCGAGCCAGCGGAGCTGCTGTCAATCAGAAATTTGGTACGGTCCTTTACACCGGCAATCCACTGCGGCGGGCGTGCATGACCGCTCCACGTCGCGCCAGTCTTCGGGTCACGGTATTTTGGTGGCAGCTTGCCCTTCACACCGGTAGCTGACTTCGTCTTGGCGACGCCGCCCGACTTTACCGCTAGCTTGACACCCGGCTTGCGGCCACGCTTCTTGCCGCCGCCGACATGCGCTTCGATGTCGGCAGTCGTCAAACCGTGTTTTTCCATGATGTCGCGGACTTTTGCGATGACGGTCGACGACTCTTTTCTGGCAATCGCTTCGGCTTGCGCTTGGAGCTTTGCGATTTTCGCTTGTAGGCTTTCTAGCGTGGCCATTCTTCTCCCCCTCTTGTGTTAGCAGTAGCCGCACTATGCCACATCAAAGTTCTGTTAGGCGAGGCTACGTCAGTGCTGTAACGCGTTTATGCACTTAGCGAAGGTGCCGAGTCTTCAAGGCAAGTTCGCAGTCGAGAGCGCATTTCGAGGCGATATCAGATATGAGTTTCTTGCTTATGGAATTAAGTTTCGCACGTCACTCAAAGCCGACTCCGCAGGCGCGGCTACAGATACCACTTGACGTGCAACAGATGGTCGAGGCATCGGTTATAAATGTTTCGCGAAACCGCGGACGAAAAATCGAGCCTTAGGTTGCTGTCGAAAATCGATGCGAGGGTACATCCGTCCAGCACCAACGAACTTTCCGTTTCGATGGCTTGCGCCAGCGGTAACGCACGACTGGCAAGCATTGCTCGTCGGACTACGTCGTCATCGCTCGGTTTTGCCGATGGCCAGAATAACGATGACTCCACGGCATTTTCAACTGACATCCATTGGCCTGTCGAATGCCTTGTTGCGAGATGGGAAATGACCAGAAACGTGAGCAACTCGGACTGTGCGCGAAGGTCGAATCGGAAATAAAGTGTCATCTAGAGAAACTCTCCTACGACTCATTGTAGGCCGGACTTGCATGACTTCAATAAGGGCCTCCATCATCGTCTGCAATGCTTACCAGCTCGCCTTCGCCGGATACGCTGCAACGGGTGATAGCCGCTCGACATAGCAGCGTCAGTTAAGCCTTTCGCTCGTAGTCCCACACAGTTGGCTGTGGACGAAGCACGCCATGCCTGTCAGGCGCGAACACCTCAGGCATACGCTCTCCCTTTCGGACCAGCACACCGGGAACGTTGTGGCCGCGCGCTTTCCATATCCCCGTTTCGGGGCAGGTTTCGCCTGTACGGACGGTTATAGTGGTGATATCAGCCGTTGGTGCCTGAGACTCGACTTCGTCAAATTCGCGAGCAAAGGTGACGAGGTCTCCCGGGTAGCTGATTTGCTCACGTAGAGCCGTGTCATCAAGTTCGAGGAGGTAAGCAGCAGCAGCAGCTTCTATCGCCCAATAGCCGACATAGCTCCCGCCAGCCTTTGATTGATTCAGATGGCTATCGCGATACCAGGGCGCACTCTTCATATCCGCATACCAGTTATCGAGATACAGCGACAGGTCTTCGACGCTCTCCTGCTCAGTGTCGCGATAGAAGCCATTGATGAGATTGCGGTATGGCTTGTCGTGATACCACTTGTCTACGTCAAACCTTCCCTCGATGCCATATGCCAACAGGTCCTCGTAGAGCGTGTCCTGTGCACAATAGAAAGGGTCCAGCATCGCTGCCATTCTCGGAAGCAAATCCTGGCGATGAAGGAGGTGGCACAAGCTGAGCAATTGCATGGCTTGCTCGTAGTCGCCGAGTTCGCCGAACATGAAAGGAGGGTACGTCGCATCACCTTGGGCGACCCGCCTTAACGTGGCATATTCCTCGTAAGCGACGACAATAGCCTCCAGTTCGCTGCGCATCGGCAGAATATCCTCACCTCCAGTGTATCGAAGGAGTGTCAGCCTGAATCTATCAGTGGCGCGATGCCACGCTGCGCCGGCCTGCCGTTCAGCTTCGGTGCCATTCGCGGGAAGTGTGCTTGTCCAGAAGGCGACTGACTCCGTGAGGAAATCTTTCAACCACAGGAAGTAGCCCTCGGCGAGGAAGCGCTGCCGCCGGCGCGTCAAGAAATCGTCCATATACAATTCAGAGGGTTTGTTTGCCAAGCGTCGCTGACTTGCGTTTGACTGCCGCTACGACCTCTTCTTCTCGGTAGTGATGCGTGATGGGTACATTGTGGTCATGATGCCCGTGCTCATCGCCTTGAAGCAACGCGGTCTCGTGAGCAACCGCGCTCGGTAGATAGAACGGAATGTACAGGATATGGCGAGCATAGCCCTTGGAATCAATTTCTCTCGACAAGCTATCTCCCACTGCGCTCGGCAAGTTTTGACGTACCCAATCATCGCTCATCTGCACAACCGCGCCCTTAGACGCCCTCGCGTCAGCACTTCCGACTCGGTCGGTCGGTGCTGGCGTGCGCTTGCCGGGCGGCCCTTTACCTCCGCCGGGTTTCCCACCGCCGGACGGCGCATGTGAGGTTCCTTGCTCGCTTGGCGGCTCCAGCAACTCGTCTGCATTCGGCCGAACTTCATCTTTCACTCGCGATGCCGCTGTGCCGAGCTTGCTGGCCATGCTCCGCTTGCCGTCAGGATTTCGCATCGGCCTGTCCACCTTCGACGACTTCGCCTCAACGATTGCAAACCGCTTCCCTTCGTTCGTCACCGGATTCGCGCGCCAGACGCCGTCAATCCCGTGACCACGCGGACGCAGGTCGAACAGCTTGTTCAGCTTGCCATGGTCATTCAGCTTTCCCGGCACCTCTGCGCTTGGCGCCTGCGACCACTTCCCGAGTAACCCTTGGTCATGCGCCTCCCAGCCTTTCCCCCAACCCAGCGTCTCGTAGCAGTAGTAGTCCGCGATGTGTTCGCCCAGAATACCGGTGACACCCGTCGTGATATCCGCGACAGCAAGCTTCGCATTCACCACACCTGTCGACGGCGTCGAAACCGGCCGGTTGTGCCCCTGCTCGGCCTCGACTCCGACCTTGCCGGGCTTGTCCGTTTCCTTGCGCCGCTCAAGCGTACTTTCGGCGGATGAATTCGGCTGCTTCTTCTTCCAGTGCAACAGCTTACGTTCGACAAACTGCGAGAGCCAGTACGGTAAGCTCTGTTCGACCCACACGAGCGCCTGCCGGAACGTTGCCTGCGCGGCGACTGGCATTTCCTTGAATATCCAAGACCTCTCGATGTGGTCGCGAGACTCTATCAGCAGTGCCTTCAGCCCTGACGCATCGAACAACTTGTCGACAAGCGCCTCGGGACTCGTCTGCACGCCAGCACGCTGAAGAACGAGCCGAAGAATATCGAACAACAGCGGCCCATAAATATCCGACTTGTGATTCACGAGCCGGAACGTGCGCTTCACACCTGCACCGACCACGGGCACCCAGCCGACGACAGCAAACACGAGGTCGATACCCGCCTCGATTTTCACCATCTCATCGGTGCTGTCGCGGCTGTTCCAGACGGTCCAGACGCTTTCCGTCGTGTCGTAGATGTTCTGCCCGACGTAGAAGAGCGGAAACGCGTTGGCTGCCATCGACAGGCCAATCTGTTCGACGGCGTCTTCAATCGCCTCCTGGTTGGTATCGCTCATGTGATGTCGGGGCGACCTGAGAAACGGTTGAAGAGGCCCGCGAGATTGTCGCCGTCGATGCCGTCGTGACCGGCTGCGTGCAGTTCCTTGAGGACGTCGTCCGGCACAATATCTTTCGCGGCGGGCAATGGCTGCTGGGCGAACTGACGAGCATCCTCGCCGAAGAACGCTTTCGCGCCACCCGTCGGCACGTCGTGCAACACCGCGTGGCCATTGGCGTCGAGCGTGCCCGTCATCGTGCCGCCGTTCTCGAACACAACCTTGTACGGTGCATTCGGCACGGGTTTCAATGCGTCATCGACGAGATTCAGTTCGAGCTTGTTGTGCAGGTCGCCCGTCGGCAGCACGGGCAGGTCGTAGTTGCCCTGAACGGGCCCGTTGAATCCATGCTGTGCGCCCTTGACGTCAATCTTGCCGGGCGCATGGATTTCGATGTTGCCGCCGGAGATGCGGATGTAGGCGCCGCCTGACGTGAGCAATATCTCCTGCTTCGCGGCCGCCTCGATGTTGTCTGTGGCCGAGAGCAGCTTGACCGTCTTCTGTGCGGTGACTTCGACGTTATCCGAATGCGAACGGACTTCGACCTTGCCCCTGGCGGCGAACAGCTTCATGCCCGCGTTCTGCACGAACAGACTGAGGCTTTCGGCAACGCTTGCGATGAGGGACTTTCCGGTCGCGATATGCGTGCTCTGTCCACTGACGAGATTCACGTGTTCATTCGCGCCGACGTGAACCGATTGCTGCGTCGACATCGCCAAGCCGGACGGGCTCGCGAACAGCATGAGCGGCGCCTTGAACGCGTTCGCGTTGCCCGTGCCGCCGCCAGCCGTGTTTCCACCGGAAGTGGACGTGCCGCTCACGCTGTCCTGTGTCGCATCGGTGAACGCTTTCAGCGAGTCGTACCCGTCCTTCAGACTTCCCGCCTGATGCGTCGTGCTGGCATCGGACATCGCTTCCAGCACGCTTTCCGCGTTCACGAGCTGTTGACGCGCCGGTTGCACTTCGAGCTGCTGAGTGGCTGCCCCCGTACCAGGATGCGTCGAGAGATACAGGCCTTTCCCGGCTCGCACAGCGCCAAACGCATCCGATTTCAGGTCGAATCCGCTTCCGAGATATGACCCTCGGATGTTGCCTGTCTGCGCAATCAGATAGCCCAGATGCAGATGTGCATTGGTACTGGACGAGTACAAGTGCACGCGGCTCTGGCCCGTGGCATCGTCGAACACCAGCTGGTTATAGCCGCTGCCCTGATACTCCTTGGAGCGGTATCCCGACAGAATTCCGTTCGAATGCCACTGCGGGCTCTTTGCGGCGTTGTAGACCCTTCCAGTCACGATGGGTCGGTCACAATCGCCGCCGACCCAATCGACGATGACTTCCTCACCGACGCGCGGGACATGGACACCGCCATATCCGCCGCCCGTATCCGAATGCGCTGCACGCACCCAGCATGAAGCCGTCTCGTCGCCAGCGTTGAGGCGGTCCCAATGCATCCGCACCTTGATGCGGTTGAGCGTGTCTGTGTAGACCTCTTCACCGGCTGGCCCGACAACCGTCGCGGATTGCAGATGCATCGACGGCTTCTGATGCTCGAGCGGATTCCGGAACGCGATGGACCTGCGCTGCGCGTCAATTTCGACAAGGAAGAATCCGTCGCTTCCATCATCGTGCGGGATGGTCAGCGCATCCTGCACGCCGGCATTGGCTGTCCGCACGGAAGCGAGCTGCCGCTTCAGGCTGTGCGGAAAGTCAGGTGCACTGCTGGAAAGCGGGAGGTTGTTTTCGATGTACCAGACGGCTTCAATAATCGCGAACTGCCGGTCCTGCTCGCTGTCGCCTTCGTGCGCCGGATGGTCGACAAGTTCGAACCAGCGTCCAGCATCAATTCTGCGTACTCCGCCTGAACCGTGAAAACGCTTGGCACGCGACTCCCACTCTTCCATCCGGATGGTGGAAAGCCGGTCGCCGTGCTGCTGCTCGCCATAGGTATATGCGCCCGTGTATTCATATACCTCGGCGTGCGCGGGCAGATTCCCCTGCGTGTCGCGCGTCGGCACGCTCGTGCCTTTAGGGTTGTAGGTGGATGCTGGCGACTTGTAGTCAAACGTGCGAGTGGTGAGCGTCGTACTTTGCAGCGTACGGGTGCCCGCCCAATGCACCAGTGAGTCAGTTTCGCTGTTAGTTCCGGCGCGATAGAACGGCACCTTTTGCGGCGAGAGCGCGTTCAGCGACGACGTGTTATCGGTGATGACGAAAGTATGCGACTTTCCATCCACCGCCTGTTCGAACCAGCCGAACAGCCCTTCACTTTCCATCATACGATGGCAGAAGTTCCAGTCGTCTTCGTATTGCACGCAGTACGAGCGCTGCGGCAGCGGATTCTGCAGCACGAACCGAAACGCCCCTTGCGCCTGCGGATGCTGATTGAATACGTCCGTGAGTATTTCGTCGGCGGTCTTATCCTGCCAGATACGGGCGTCTTTGCGAAAGCGCAGAAAATGCAGCCACGATGAGAGCTCTACCTGAAAGCTTGTGATGCCACCATCGGAGCCAAGACGGCGTACGGTATGGACGTAGCCGTGATGGGCCTGGTACGCCTTGTCGAATTGTTGAATCCAGAGTGTAACCGGCTGGGCGATAAGCGATTTAAGCTCGATGGCCCCTGACGTCGACATTACCTCGACTGTGAAATCGAAGTTACGCCCAAGACGTGACCGGCCGATGGCGCGCTGAGGCACCAGAATATTATCGCCCAATGGACTATCCAGTTTCAGCAGCCGCCCTTGCTGCATCAGCCCCCGAGCCGTCAGTCCGATTATGTCTTGCGCACCCATAGCGTCATCTTCTATTACATGGCAGCCGCCGGCGCAATTCTACGAAATAATGGACAATATGGACAGAGAGAAATACTGGTTTGATATCAGGAAATATCGGCTGTTCTGCGTGTGATTTTATGCGGATTGACTTAACAATTAACGATTCGATTTCCAATTACGCCAGAAACGTCCTGAAACTTATCCAGAACAAATAGCGATAAAGGTTCCAGCCGGTCAACTCGCATATGCATGCGATTTTTCAGCGCGGTTTCAATGCGTCTGCACAATCGACATTAGCTGCTGAACCCTGCCAGCCTGAGGAAGCCACGCAAGCGCATTTGGTCATCCGCAATACGCGCGCGATTCCTGCCCATTCGCTTCGCCATGTAGAGAGCCGAGTCCGCCCGTGCGAATAGTTCTGCAACGTCCGACGGACTACGCACTATCCCTTGCGCCACCCCGATGCCAAGAGTCACGGCTGCCAACGGACTTTCCCGATGGGCCAGACGCGGGGACTCGGCCGCTACTCTCATCCGTTCGGCCGAAGCCAATGCGAGATTTCCTCGCCGCACATGGCGTGAGCCTGATGCAGGGTAATGGTTTGCAAAACCGGATTTCAATGCCATCCCGAGCGTTGACGATTCCGCGTACCAGGGTTAGGCCTTCCATTCTCCGCAACCCGCGTCATGCGGCAAGCTGATGCTCATAGAAGGGACGCACCTTGTCCTCGAGTATGGCGTATTGAGCAGCAAGGTCTTTCGGATTCGGATTGAGCCAGGAAGCGACGTTTTCGAGCTTTATAGAAACAATGCATCGGTCGTGTCCGGCCGCGGCGACCTCCGGCGGCGGTTCGTCGGTGATAGCTGCGAAACTGTACAGGTCGGGCTCACCCGGGGCCGACCATTTTGACCACAAGCACGCGACAAACATTCTGCTTCCATCGCGCGGGGTGAACCGCAGAACGACATTCTCGTCCTCTTCTCCGTCGGCCAGCACGCGTCCTTCCGTTTTCGATTTTTTAACGTTTTCGTAAAACGAATCGACAATGAGCACACCGTGCGAGTAACCGAACAGGGGTTTCCAGAAACCTTCCAGACTGTCTAATCGGGCGTTGTACGTTCCCGGGTACTTGAAATCATAGCTGGCCGGCTTTCCTGCGATTCGGCATTGGTAACGCATCGGACGAACGACCAGCCGGCCGTTCTCCTGAATGAGCACCGGCGCGTAGTTCCCGGGGAAAATCCGCGAATCGCGGGGAAGCAATTCCGTGCGCCTGATGTCGTCAATTCGCCCAAGCGCGGCTTGGATTTTGTCGCCAGCAATTCGCTTGCTCCCAGCCGCAGCTTTCGTCTGCTTGGTCTGCAGCGTTCGCTCTGCTGCGACCAGCCGCGAGCGTTGTTTAAAGAGTTCTGCCTCAAGCGACTTCGACTGGTCCGCGTTGTACCGGTCGATAAGCCGCTTGATTTCAACCTCGGTGTCACTCTGCGGATTCGCAAATGCGTCGTCCATCGCCTTCGGAATCTTTGCCTTCAGTCGTCCCTCAGCGCGTTCCCAGTACAGACGCGCGAATTCGCGGATATCGATGGTGGCACCGAACATCCGGACAAATCTTTTGTAGTCAGCTTCAATCTGGGCGGAATAACACACGCGACCTCCGTCAGTTCCGAGTCCAGCGCTATCGGCCAAGCACCTCAATCGTATCCCGCTCCACCGAACGCGACGCTTCGAAAGGCGCAGACACAGGTCGGCGCACACTGTGACGTCGCGCTGATAGCAGGACGGGTGTCGGCTGGAGGGAAACAGCAATAGGTCCCGCCATTACGGGTCCCCTGCGCTTGACGACATCCACAATAAGTCCATCTGCTGTTGGTCGTAAAGCCAGCCGCAGAATCGCCGGAGAGGAGTCTTGCGCAGTGGCAAGCGGCCGGACCATGATGAAAAGCGACTCAGCTGACTGGGCGGCCAAGTGCAGGCGCCGTAGCGACGAATCTTTAACATGCTGCGCCCAGAACACAACGCTGCTGCACGTGCCGGCACGAAGAATTTGCTCCACTGACCATAGGGCGTCCGCAGTCGTCGTCCCTTTGACCAGCATCAGTCGGTCAAGTGGCAGACCGATGTAGGCGAGGCCTAAGCCGTCTGGCTGGTGCGGAGGATTTACCAAGGCGACAGCTCCCACAGCACTCGCGCTCAACGCTGGACGCAGCAAACGCAGTTCACCCACGCCCGGTTGCTGAACCAGCAGGTCCACGAGCGCCGCGAGCGGCCAGCCGCCGCCCGGTAGCTCTTTTGAGAGTGCTGGATAGCCGGTGTCCACCACCCGACCGCGACCACGCGCGAGTTGCGAGGCACGCCATAGCGACGGGTGGATGGCCTCAGGGCAATCAGTTGAAACGCTCATGACGTGACAAATTACCTGTGTTTTTATACAGTATCATGGAAATGAGCCAACTACCAGAGAGCCGAATGGATACCCGTGTCCGCAAGCCGCCATCTCACCCGATGCCGGAAGTCGCCGAGTTCGTCCGAACGCTTCGCGAGGCCTTCGGCGACGATGTTATCGACCGTGCCATCAAAGATGGGAAGTCTGGCGAACCGTCGTTTTATGCATGCGAGAATGGGCGGAGCGTGGGTACGGCGGCGCCGTCAGGTGTGCCTTGGCAAATTGACGAGTCACTGCGCGACAGGCATTTCTGCTCGGGATGCGATGGAAGCTGCGTTGCAGAGGGTATTAGCTGTTCTCTTTGGCGTCGGCGCAGCGGGCGGCAAATCACACCGGAAGATGCAGTTCTTCGCCTCCGTGGCGAGCAGACAAGTTTCGAGGCTGAAGGCTGATGCAGAGCGAAAAATTCCGAGGTTATGTTCTGTGGGGTCACGCCATACTCCAGCAGCAGGGAGACGTCCAGCAGGCGGAACGGTACGCAGCGAGCGGCACAATCACGCGCGATACGAAGGTCATCGAGACTTCCGGCGTGCTCGGCACCTTCGACTCCGAAGAGGACGCGGCATCGGCAGGTCTCGCATGGGCCCGCGCCTGGGTCGACAACCATGGGTGAGCCGTCGGCTGAACCGAACCGTCGGGACCGAATCCCATATAAGGTCGTTCGCTACAGATGTCTTTAAACATTTTTTGACATAGCGCAAAAAACCTGAAAGCACGGGCGTCATACTGCGTTGATATCTTCAAGAAGGCTTTCACCAACTACCTCGCTGTCGCGCCGCTTTTCAATTGCTCCGCCGGTTCTTCGTCTCTTCCGATGAGCGAATTGATTAGCCGATACCGCTAGCTCAGATGGCTGGCTGACGCCTTAGCGAAAGACAAGTTGCCAAGTCATTAAACGGCGCTTTCGGAGCATTTAGGAAAATGACAACCGGTACAGTAAAGTGGTTCAACGACGCGAAGGGTTTCGGATTCATCACGCCGGACGACGGCAGCGAAGACCTCTTCGCACACTTCTCCGAAATACAGGCCGCGGGTTTCAGGTCTCTCCAGGAAGGCCAGAAAGTCAGCTTTAACGTGAAGCAGGGGCCGAAAGGCAGACAGGCAGCAAACATCCAGCCGATATAAGTCGACACGCACGATTTGAGGGATGGAAGTATCCAGAGACCAATCTATGCCATCGGTCGGCTAGTGCATCAGTCGGGGCGCGCCACCCTTACGCTACGCTTTTATCGGCAAGGCGAAAGTCGACCCGTGACTACGTGTCCGTTTTTCGCAGGCATCAAAAAGCCATGACGGGGTACTTCCGTTAGATGGCCCGGAGCGAACAATTATGGACCGGTACGGTCCAGAGAAATCGACGCGGGGACACGCGCATATTGGCGAGGTCAATAAAGCTTTCCACTGCAAAGCTGGAGCTGCCGACAATGAACGAACCCAAAGTGAAAAGAGACCCCGAGGGCACGCGCCGGCGCATTCTGGACGCGGCGACGCAACAGTTCTCAGCACACGGACTCGCGGGGGCGCGCGTGGACGCGATTGCAGCCGCCGCCGACACGAACGAGCGGATGCTTTACTACTACTTCCAAAGCAAGGAAGGGTTGTACGTCGCCGTCCTCGAAGGCATGTACGTGGAGTTCGCGAATCACGGCGTGAACGAGGACTTGTCGGGGCTACAACCGGCAGACGCGATTCGTGCGCTCGCGCTCTCCACATGGGACTACTTTAGGGCAAACCCTCAGTGGCTGAACCTCATCAACAACGAGAATCTGCACGGAGGACAATATCTCGCGCGCTCGGCGAAACTGCGAGAGGCCAGTTCGCCAGTGATTAGCTTGTTGAGCGCAATCCTCGCGCGTGGCACAACTGCGGGGGAATTCCGCGCCGATGTAGACGCGCTGGATTTCTACGTGACCTTGGTCGCAATGGGCTACTACGTCGTCTCCAACCGGTTCACCTTAAAAGCGTTCGTCGGGCGGGACTACTCGGAGCCGTCTGTCATCGAGGCGGTATCCACGATGCAGGTCGAAATGCTGCTTTCGTTTTTGAGGACGGCATCGGCAGCCGCACCGCTCCATCCTGCGAGCGTTGGAACTACTGCACGGCGAGACGCGGCGAGGATGACCTGAAGGGCTAGCCGGCTCGCTATCCGCTGACAGCGCGACTTTTTTTTGAGGATTAACGAACGACTAGGCGCGGCAGCGGCTGCAAGGTTGGCAAGCTGGAACTGCGACCCACGTGCAGTCGCGGGAATGTCGACCTTCACTCTCCTGACGAAGAAGGGCTAAGCCGTTTGGCGACGTGCTATTCGAAAGCAGAGGGATATTTTTGGACCACGAACGCCGTGCTGCTAGCGCCACGGTTGCCTCTGGACCGCAAGTTCGTGGTCGCACCGGACTACTTCGGCGTATTCGACCTGAAGTCGGGGCCGTGAGTATTCGCTTGGGGCGAAGTACCCGAAAGTTGCAGGAAAAGAAGGGGCCACCCGGTGTCGGCCTCACGACTCTAGTTGTCGAATACGAACTTGATGGTGCGGAGCACCAGCGAAAGGTGCTCAGGCGTCTGCTGACAGTGGGACAGAGAAATGGGTCAGGTCAGCCGCAGCGGAATCGGCAGACACGGCCGGTAGCGCTGCGCCGACGCAACACGACGCGCACGTCAGGCACGCGTGAGCGTGGTGGGCGCCATTATTGTCATGGCCAGCGTGGTCATCAACGTCCGCGACAACCTCTTATTCGTCCATCGGCCCAGATTGGTCGGCCTGGTAAGTGACAGATTCAACGACCACTTCCGAGGGAGCACAAACCATCGAGACGGCCGCGAACGACTGAGCCGGGAAGGCGCAGTGCCAGCAGCACGACGAGAAGGAGTTAGCGCCAGTAGGACATGAGCGCAAAGCCTAGCACGGAGTCCAGGCCACTGTAACCGCGCGAACGCGTCAGTGTGTAACTCGATGATGGTTGGCTCGCAGCCCTCGACGCAGGCATGCTGGGTGCTGGCGATATAGCATTTCCGGGCCGCACGCAGCGGCGAGTTGAGAACGCTTCTCACGAATCGGAGCGATGACGGCGGCCGGGATTGCTCCATCTGCCAGGCCAGACCATTCGGGACGTCGAGACGCTGTATAGGCGACGCCGGCCCGCTTGCACGTGCTCGCGCCATAGGGGTTCCAATGCAGATTCTCAGCGCAACGGCTCACGCCCTCTGGATGTCTTTCACGATGTTGTGGCAGATTTTCTGGGGGCTCAGCCTCGGGTTCCTGTTCTCCGCAGTCATCGAAGTTACGGTATCGAAGGCCGAGATGTCCAGACTGTTGCCGGATGACTCGCCACGTTCATTAACGCTTGCAAGCCTGTTCGGTGCTGCATCGTCATCATGCTCCTATGCAGCCGTTGCCATGGCGCGCTCCATGATTCGTAAAGGTGCTGACTTCACCGCCACAATGGCTTTTCAGTTCGCGGCAACCAATCTGGTACTTGAATTAGGCGTGCTCATGTGGGTACTCATCGCATGGCAGTTTGCTGCCGCTGAATTTATTGGCGGACCCATCATGATTGTCGTGCTTGCGCTGCTGTTCCGGTTCTTTTTGCGGCGTTCCCTGAAGCGATGCGCTATCGACCAAGCGAACAAAGGCGTCGCGGGCAGCATGGAGGGGCATGCCGCCATGTCGATGGGTAAGCAGGAAGGTACCTGGAAAGAGCGCCTGACATCACGCGATGGCTGGAAGGCAATCAGCCACAGTTACGTGATGAACTGGACCATGCTATGGCGGGACATTGGTGTGGGATTACTTGTTGCCGGTGCCGTAGCGGCATGGGTGCCAGATAGATTCTGGCAGACATTGTTCCTGACCAGCCACCCGACGCTCGCGATGGTTTGGGGCGCGTTCGTTGGCCCTCTTATCGCTATCGCATCGTTCACCTGTTCTGTCGGAAACGTACCGTTGGCGGCGGTTCTATGGAAGGGAGGCATCAGCTTCGGGGGCGTTGCGTCGTTCATATTTGGCGACCTCATCATCCTTCCAATCATCAACATCTATCGGAAATACTACGGCGGCAAGATGACCGTTTTCATGACCGCGACGTTTTATATCGCAATGGTCGCGGCTGCCCTCATTGTCGAGGGGTTGTTCCAATCGTTGGGGTGGGTACCACACGAGCGTCACACCGCGGTCGTCGATGCCGCCATCACATTCAATTACACCACCGTCCTGAATATCATTTTCGGTATAGTCTTCATCGTTTTGACGACCGTCTTTTTCCGCACAGGCGGTGTTGAGATGATGCGCATGATGAAGCGTGGCGAGCACTCAGCTGACGGTAACGGTCACGGACATCACGCTCACGGCAGTGAAGCATCTCAGGACGAGTACCGTTCCCATCAAAGCCGCTAAATGGCAAGCACAAGGAGATGAACATGAAAGACCGCTTTGTGAAAAGAACTCTCGTCGTCTGCCTAATGGGCTACCTCGGACTCACCACCGGAATAGCATTCGCGCAGCAAGGGGCATCGATGCCGGGCATGGACATGAGCAGCTCCTCTGCCGTCGGGTCGTCCGGCTCGACATCGGCATTCAAGGCCGCAGACCAGAAAATGATGGAACAGATGCAGGCACCATCCTACACCGGTGACACCGACAAGGACTTCGTTGCGCACATGATTCCGCACCATCAAGGTGCCATTGACATGGCAGAAGTCGAACTGAAGTACGGCAAAGACCCTGAGATAAAAAAGCTCGCACGGAATATCGTTAAGGCACAAAAAGAGGAAATTGCACTGATGCAGCGGTGGCAGGCCAAACACGCCGGAAAATAGTCTTTCTCGCGTGAGGCCATCTCGGACTGGACCGAGCTAGCGCATTTCGCTTGGCCTCACGCACTAGCTGCGTCCGGTTCCGCTTGCGTGTACCGGTTCGAAAGCAGCTTGCGACGAACAGCATCCCGCAGCGGCACGACGACGCGAAGTGCGCGGCGCATCGGAAAGGGGATATTCCCATGGAGAGCAGCTTCGTTGCCTTCATCGTGACCATAAATATCGGCGCGTGAATCACGAAGATTGACAGCGCAGAATTGCCAAGCCGCGATGCGAACCTTTCGCATTGTTCGGGTACCTTTACCTGCGCGCAAACGGCAATCAAAGCGATTTCTGCGGGCATCATCGCACCGTTATGCACCAGATACCGCCAATACCCCGCGCCGTGAGCAAGCAGCCAGGCACCCCACGCAAAGCATCCGCCGACGAACAGAAGCACCACGACGCGTCGGCTAGACGCGGACGCGATTGGAGCGAGCATGCCGTCGCGAAACATCCCGTATAAGAGGATGCCCGCGAAGAATTCCGGTAAGCGCAGCACCGGATTGCGCAAAATTGTGCCCACCGCGACGGGCTCGTACCAATGAAAAACGCCCGCGAGGATGGGCGGCATGAGATACGCCCCCCATAGCAGACTGAGAATCAGTGGCTTGCTTCGAGCTGCCAGCAGTCGGGGCGCGGCGAATGGGAAGCTCAGGTAAAAAAACAACAGCACCGCCAACGACCATGATGACGGATTGATGGAGCCATACAACGGATTCCAGACCTGCAGCAACAACGCGTTGAGTACAACATTTAAGGTCGTTACTGCAGGTGTCAGCACAACCGTCACCTCGGGACGGTCGTCGAGCGACATCAATGCAAACGACGTGACGGCATGCGTGCTTACCAGGGCAACTGCAAAGAAAAACAGAAGCCCGACGAAATGAATGACATACAGGTTTGAAAGGCGTTTGACGAAGAATTGCCGGAAGCCACCTCGCATCGATACCGATTCGCCGAAATAGACGTGAGCGAGGATGAAGCCCGAAAGGATAAAGAACGTGCTGGTTACAAAGCCCCCCATCCCTGCGAGGTCAATCAATGGCACGTCGCGGCTTTGCGGATACTGGTGAATCGAATGGAACAGCGTCAAATAAAGAGCGAGCGCGAACCGCAGCAGGTCGAGGACGGAAAATTTCTCTTTCATGGCGTGCCCCAATGATGGACTCACTTGCCCGAGACGCAGCAAATTTCCAGCCCGTTGACGCCCTTCAACGCATGACAACATCGTGCGTTGATTCTTGTCAGGTGACGCTGAGGGTAACGTGCTGCCGTCCCGTGAAGTACCGGAAGATGCGAAAGCGCTAGATATTGGCTTTTTTCGCTTCTATGCACTCTTGCGCCGCGAAAATGATGAGACGCTCCGGGAAAGTTGACGCACTGCACGGGACGGTCGGTAACTTCTTTACAGCCCCTCGTGTTTGAGGGCAGCACCGCTCCCGGCTTGTCATTTCGCCGGCCTCTGAGGAGCACTCGCATATTCCACGGTCGCCCCGACTGCTCCTTAAGCGAAAGATAAGAGTTGAGCAATACTATTCGTAGCGTGATTTCACGTCGGATTGCCATCGTGGCCCACTGTTCGCACAGTAGAAAATGGGAGCGCGCAAACCTAGCGGTCAGATGGCGAAACCCACGGATGAGATGGCCCATGCCGCTCGCGTGCGTCGCCTTGCTGCTCGTTGGCGGATGTGCAGGGTATGTGCCGCGCCCGCTGCCGGAAGCCCCCCAGTGGTCTTCCGACAGCGAGAGCACCTCTGCGCCACTGACAGTCGACCAGGTCGTGTCCCGTGCGCTCGAATTTAGCCCGGAGGTTCGCCGGGCAGAGCGCGATGTCGACATCGCCAAAGCGAAAAGCTATGCGGACGGTCTGCTCCCCGACCCGACGCTGAACTTCAGCACCGACCGCCCTGGCGCTGCCGGCTATGTCCCCGCGTTCATGGTCGAGCTGGGTTACGAAGTGTCAGCGCTCGTAGACCGGCCTGCGAAAAAGCGGGCAGCAAACGCCTTTCTCGATGGGAAGCGGCTCGCACTCGAATGGACACGTTGGCAGGTGGCAAACCAGGCATATGCGCTGTATGTGCAAAACGTCAGCCTGACGAGTCTCGAGGATGAAACGAGTCAGAGGACGGCTCATCAGCGAGATGTTGCCAACCGGATGGACATCGCGCTAGAGCACGCCTACGTCACCCGGGACGCTGCTATGCTCGCGCAAACGCGATATCGGGACAGCGAGCTCGCCTTGAGCGCGTTGCGGCAAGAACACCTGAAGGCCATGCAGGAACTCAACACGCTGCTCGGTATACGACCAGGCACCCGACTCGCGCTCGCAGCACCGCCTGAACCGACCGATATTCCCCAGGACGTCATCGCGCAGGCGCTCGCGGACCTCGCAAAACATCGTCCCGATTTGCTGGCCCTGCGGGCAGGGTATGACGAGCAGGACGAACGTTACAGAGCTGCGCTGCTCGGGCAGTTTCCGAAGCTCGATATCGGCGTGACCCGAGGCCGCGACACCTCCGCCATTTATACAACCGGGCTGAGTGTGTCGGTGACGCTGCCTCTTTTCAACGGCAATCGGGGCAACATCGCCATCGAAAAGGCGACGCGGGAAAGCCTTTACGACGACTACGTCCAACGACTCGACGACGCGTACTCGGCCGTAGACGGCATCACCGCCGAACTGGGCGTCCTCCAGGGACAGTTGCATACCTCGCGCGCCTCCGAGTATGCGCTCAAGACTTCGCTCGAGAAGGCGCGCCACGCCTTCGAGCAGGGAAACCTCGCACTGCCGGCGTTCGCCGACATCGAATCGCAATACCTGGCGCAGCGCATCGCGTCAGAAAAGCTCGAAGGCCAGGTTCTCCAGCAACATGTCGCGCTGTGCACCCTCATCGGTGTCAGCGCCATCGACGATGAACCGCTTCCACAGGCGCGCCCATGAAATTCAGCCAGACAGTAACGCTTGCCTTAGTCTTCACCCTGGTTGCCGTTGAACCCGCGCTCGCACAGGACGTCGTGGCGATGCCCGCCGTGTACAAGCACATTACCCAGACTTTCTCCGCGCCCGCGCGCGTTCAGGCCGTATCAAACATTGTGCTCACTGCATCGACCATCGGTACCTTGACAGGTCTGCACGTGCTGCCCGGTGAGGCGGTACGTAGAGGGCAAGTTATCGCACGTCTGAGGGGGCCAACCGTCCTTGCCGAAACTGCGCGTTTGACCTCTGAGCAGAAATCCGCGCAAGTCCGGGCATCCTCCGCGCTGCAGGCTGCCGGGATTGAGCAACAGAAGCTTGGCGACCAACTCAGCACACGCGACGTCGTTCTTCGTGCACAGGCGGACCGCGATACGGCACATCAACAACTCTCAGCAGCACAGGCTGCGGCCAGAAACTACGCGAGTCTGCTCTCGGTGACAGCGCCACAGTCGGGCACCGTAACAGCAGTTAGCGCGGCCGACGGAGAAATTGTGAGCGCCGGGCAAGCCCTTGTGACTCTAGCGCCTTCGAACGGTCTGTTCATCGTCGCGAGCTTTTATGGCAGCGACGCAATGCGTGTCGCGACGGGCATGGAAGGCACCTTTCTGTCCGAGGGGTCGCTCGCGCCGCTTCGCGTAGTCGTTCAGCGCACAACCCTAAATGTCACGATGCCCGGGCAGACGGACGTGTGGCTGAAAACATCAGATGGCCATGCTCTTCCGGCTGGCGGCGTTGGCACGCTGTCTCTCACGGAAACGACCGAAAAGCTTGCCGTTCCGAGCAGTGCGCTGGTACTCGATGGTGGCCAATGGTGGGTGCTGGTACACGATAGCCATGGCGAGCATCGCAGGCAGGTCGTTCCGGGCCCTTCCGAAGACGGATGGACAACCATCCAGCAGGGACTCAGGCCTGACGAAAAGGTCGTCATCCAAGATAGCTACCTGCTGTTCCATAAGGACTTCGCAAAACGCTATCAGCAAGCCGACTGATGACCCCTCAAAACATGCTCAACGATGTCGTCAAGCGGCCTCTGCTGTGGGTCATGCTCTATGCAGGTCTCGTTGCATACGGCATCTACGCGCTCATCAATATCCACGCCGAAGTACTGCCTCAGTTCAACATGCCCCAGGTAAGCGTCGTCGCCCAGTTGCCAGGGGCCACGACCCTCGACCTGGAGGGACTCATCGCGCGCCCAATTGAGGCCGAACTAACCTCACTATCGTCCTTGAGTAATGTGAGGACGGAAATTGGACAAGGCACCGTAAAGATTGAAGCGCGCTTCACGGAAGGAACGAGCGCAGCCAGTGCGCTGCAGGATGTGAACGGCGTGATTGGCAGAATCAATGGCTCCTTGCCCAAGGGAAGCAGCCTGACGACCGAGATTTCAGGTAATGCCATCAACGAGGTCGCGGACTACGCCGTGCAGGTCCCACCCGGGGTGGACGCATCGCACGTTCAGCGTGTCATCGAAACGGATATCGTTCCGCGCATTCGCGCGGTTCCAGGCGTACAGAAGGTGTCCGTCGCCGGACCCGGTGCCGACGCGATATGGATACGTCCAGACCTCGCGAAAATGCAGCAGTTCAACGTCCCCGTGTCAGCGATTGCATCGTCGCTCGACGCGGCAACCGCGATGGTGCCAAGCGGCTACGTCGACCTTGGACACCAGGACATCTTTATCGAAGGTCGAAGCCTGCCTGCGACACCCGCTCAATATGCCGGCATCGCAGTGCCGGCATCTGGAGGCATCGTTCCGTTGAGCGCCGTGGCCGATGTCACGAGGGCGGCACCTCCCTCCCATCATGCGGTCACACTCGACAGTCGCCCGACAATCGCGGTCATTGTCTTCAAGCAGCCCGGAGCCTCGACCGTCCCGGTCGTCAAAAACGTCGACAGGGCACTGCATGAACTAGAACCTCAGTTGCCCGGTCATTCACGATTCGTACAAATCTATAGTCAAGGTCATATCGTTGGCGTGGTATCGACCGATTTGACGCGCAATCTTGCCATCGGCGCAGTGCTGGCCATCGCGGTTCTGTTCTGGATGCTCGGGGCGAGTCGCGGCATCCTGGCACTTGCACTGAGCATTCCCCTTTCGCTGCTGCTCGGTATCGCCGGGCTTTACCTGACTGGCCAGAGCCTGAACCTGCTAACCTTCGGCGCGCTTTCGGTGGCCGTTGGTCTGCTGGCTGACGATGCGATTATCGTCCTCGAAAGCATCTATCATCGGTGGGAAGCGGGCGATGGGCGGTGGGAAGGTGTCGCACAAGGTCTGCGCGATATCGCCGGTCCCGATATCTCGGGCACCATGACCACTGTCGCGGTGTTCTTGCCACTTGCGTTCGTGGGTGGCCTTGCGGGACTTTTCTTTGTTCCCTTCTCGCTGGCAATGACGCTCAGCCTGATTGCCTCACTCATCATTTCGCTGAGCCTGATTCCGCTCGTGCTTGGATTCGTGGGTCCGAAAAGCGGACGACGCACCACGTCGGGTTCACGCGCCGTCGACTGGCTGAAACACCACAACCTGCGGCTTTTCGAATTCGCGCTGCGGCGACCGAAAACGTCGCTCTGGGGTTGCGTATTTATCTTCATTGTTTCCGTTGTCGGACTGGTCCTGGTGCCAGTTGATTTTCTGCCACTGCCCAACGAGGCGGTGCTGCTCGAAAGTTTCACCCTGCCGCCCGGGACCTCGTTACATGACGCGCAGAACGCTGCTGACCGCATCTCCGCGCGTCTGCGCGGTCTTCCATCCGTAGCGCACGTGTTCGCGAGAACCGGGTCCGCCTCGGGCACCTCGTACACCGAGCCCGCATATGCAGGGGAAATCCAGGTTTCCCTGAAACCTGACGTGAATGTCGGCAGCCTCAACGAAATCGGCAAGCAGATTCTCGATGCGTCGAAACTTCCCGGGATTCAAACGATTGTCGGCACACCGACCCTGGAACGGCTCGGCGAAACTTTGTCGGGCTTGCCTCAGCCGTTCGTCATTGACGTATATGGTAATTCCGTCGAGACCCTGCAGACCTTGTCAAACGAGATAACAGGACGCCTGTCGAAGGTCTCGAATCTGTCGGACGTGTTCAACAACGACGGATATCCCGTCACCGAGCTGCAAATCACGCCAAGAATGACGGCTCTTTCGCTTCACGGCATCACGGCCGCGCAACTGTTCTCGCAGTTGCACATGCTGCTCGCAGGACAGACCGTCGCAACGGTGCCCGAGGGAAATGGCCATCTCGATGTCTACGTCCGTCTGGGCGACCCTACACATCTTTCGCTTGAACAACTCAGGCAGATTCCCGTAATGGCCAATGGATGGACAGCGCTCAGCAACGTAGCCGACGTATCGATGAAAACGGGACCTAACGTCATCCGGCATCTGGATGGCCTGCGCGCAATCGAGATTCTCGCGACGCCCACCGCACCGCTTGGCCAGGTCATTTCGGATTCGAAAAAGGCGCTGTCAGGCCTGAAATTGCCTCCGGGTTACGATGTCAGGTTTGGTGGCTTGTACCCGCAGCTCGAACGTGCTGCGGTGAATGTGGCTGTGGCTGCCGCTATCGCGCTCGCACTCATGCTTGGCATTCTTACCTTGCAGTTCGACGGCTTTCTGGTGCCCGGGCTTCTACTCCTGCAAATGCCTCTCGCGTTCTCTGGCGGTGCAATTGCACTTCTGGTCAGCGGAGTCGGCCTGAATGCCATCGGCCTCATCGCGTTTCTCACGTTGATTGGCGTGAGCCTGAATCACGGCATCGTTCTGCTGCAGATGGTGAAGAGGAACGAAGCGAAGGGACAGGCTGTCGTAGATGCAGTACGTCACGCAGTCGAGGTACGCTTCCGCCCCATCCTGCTCACAGTCCTGACCGCATCGCTTGGACTTTTGCCGACTGCGCTAGGATTGGGAAAAGGCGCAGCGCCGGAACAGGGCCTGGCTGTCGTCACACTCGGCGGGTTGGTGTGGAGCGGGTTGCTTAGTACCAACCTACTCCCAGCGTTGTATGTCCACAGACGGGACAAACAGGAACACAAAAAGAAAAAGCCCAGGTAACAACACGTGAATGTAGACATCGTCGAGCAGTACTTCCGCATGCGCGGTCGATTCCTGCTATCGAACGTGCATGGTTGCATTTACTCGAACGGCACAGCACTAGATTGTCCCGCTGCTACAGCGTATAGCGCATGAAATCAGCACTGTGATGCAAGAACAAGTGAATCGTGGCGCTCGTCGGCAAAGTAACAAGCACGACAATCCACAGTACAGAGGCGCCCTGCCTGTCGCGGTCACGGAGATGTTGGGCTACAGCAATTTTGACGCATTAGCCGACCAACGGCATGGTGTGGTCGGATGCTGCCATCCTGCACATCGTGCGTCCTGGCTTACATCGGCTGGACATCTGCGGCCTGCTTGCCTTTCGGGCCCTGCTTCACGTTGAGGCTGACCTTTCGACCTTCCTGTAGCGAGCTGAAACCTTCGGCCAGAATCTCGGAAAAATGCGCAAAAGGTCTTCGCTGACGATTCGTTAAGGCAGCGTTTGCATTGAACTCAGCCGAGTCGTTGCGGCAATCCTTGCGCCCGGCAAATGCGAAGACATCCGGACCTCGCGGGCACTCGCAGTTGAGATTGACACGGCATACTTGATTGACGAGCAGGTCGACCAACGCACCAATCTGTGCCGGGGCAGTGCCAAAAATGCTGACCTGCTGTCCGCGGTCCGACGAGATGACGTATTCGAGCGGTGTCCCAATATCGTCAAAAACGACATCATCGCCGCAACGACGGCCATCGATTTCGGCGGCGACGCGAGGCAGATACGCGCATAGTTGACGCAAATCAACGTGTCCGGGGCATGCATGCCCCGGAATGGAAAGTTGCAGAAACGGGCCATCGGGGAAGGTCGCTCGTGGGTATGCATTTAACAGGTTGCATCCCTCTGACCACGCCAATCATGGACAAACGCGAATCAGTTCCTTTTAGCTTGGACATAGGACCATCCATGTCGAAAGCAGCCGGCGTCCGAGCGCTTCGTCCGAGGTCCGTCCGTGACATCGTTCGAAGCAATGTCTTCACGAGGTTCAACGCGTTGCTTGGCGGGCTATGTCTCGCGGTGCTCATCGCAGGCCAATGGCAGGATGCCCTGTTTGGCGGCGTTCTTGTGGCCAATACGGCAATCGGCATTCTCCAGGAACTACGCTCAAAGCGGAAGCTCGAGAAGCTCGCCGTGCTTAGCCAGCCCAAGGTAAGGGTGGAGCGTGCGGGGGCTCTGGCGGAAGTCGACGTGGCGGAACTGGTCGTCGGCGACCTAATTGCCGTTGCTCCGGGGGACCAGATAACCGTCGATGGCATCATAGAGTCGTCAGGGACCCTCGAGATTGACGAATCCCTGTTGACGGGAGAGTCGGACGCCGTGGCGAAGACGACTGGTGGCTCTGTCATGTCCGGCAGCTTCGTCGTCTCAGGACAAGGCACATATCGCGCAACACATGTTGGGTCCGACGCGTACGCACATCGTCTCGCGGCTGAGGCGAAACAGTTCGAACCCACGCGCTCCCAACTTCGAGCGGGAATCGACTCGATATTGCGGTACATCGGGTGGGCAATCGCGCCAATATCCCTTCTGTTGCTGGTGAACCAGCTATCGGCTGGCGCGTCTCTCGCCAAAGCGGTCGTATTTTCTGCCGGCGGTGTGGTCGGTATGGTGCCCGAAGGGCTGGTGCTACTCACCAGCGTTGCGATGGCGACCGGTGCCATGCGGCTTGCCAGACGAAACGCTCTGATACAGGAACTTGCCGCGACCGAAACGCTTGCCCGGGTCGATGTGCTTTGCCTCGACAAGACCGGGACCCTGACGACCGGCAAGCCAATCTTTGAGCGCATCGAGATGCTCGCGCCGAATCCCGCTGCAAGCGATGCGCTTGGGGCTCTTGCAGCCGCAGACCCCAGTCCGAATGCAACGCTCCGCGCTATATCGGCGGCATGTCCGGCGCCATTGGAATGGCGAGTCGCCAGCATGCTGCCATTCGCTTCGGCACGAAAATGGTCAGCGGCAACCTTCGAAGCGCGGAAGACATGGTTTCTTGGCGCTCCCGATGTACTCCTGAGCCAGATGGCGTCGAACGCCGACGCGCTGCAGCGTGCGGCCTCCTACGCAGGTCTCGGCAACCGCGTGCTTCTGCTTGCAACGTCACAACAGCCACTTCGGGAAGACGCCATTCCGACAGACCTTCAGCCTGTTGCCTTGGTCCTGCTTGGCGAAGAAATCAAGGAAGACGCGCATGCAGCATTAGGCTTCTTCGCACAGCAGGGCGTAACTGTAAAGGTGATATCGGGGGACCATCCTGCGACGGCGGCGAACGTCGCTAGACGCATCGGCCTGAAAAACGCCGAAACTTTTTTTGATGCTCGAAATCAACCGGCGGAAGCAGAGGCCCTGAAGGATGTGGTGGAGGGCCAAACGGTGTTCGGACGAACCACACCGCAGCACAAGAAGGCGATGGTTGCGGCGCTGCAGGCCAACGGTCGCACCGTGGCCATGATAGGCGACGGAGTAAATGATGTACTGGCCTTGAAGCAGGCAGATATCGGCATCGCCATGGGTAGTGGGTCGGGCGCTGCGCGTACGGTTGCACAACTCGTGCTGGTCGATAGCCATCTTTCGTCGCTGCCTGCCATCGTGGGCGAGGGGCGGCGAATCATTGGCAACGTCGAGCGTCTGGCGAACCTCTTTGTCACCAAAACCGTCTATGCGATGTTGCTCGCTATTGCGGTAGGCGTTGCGAACCTCCCCTTTCCATTCCTCCCACGTCACCTTACCCTCGTCGGTGCGCTCACAATAGGCGTACCGGCCTTTCTGCTTTCCATGGAGTCCGGTGGCAGCAGGGTGGCCCGCGGCTTCCTTGGACGGGTGCTGCGATTTGCCGTCCCGGCAGGTCTCGCGGCAGCCGTCGCCACATTTGCTACCTATTTCATCGTGATTGAGTATCGGGATGGAAGTCTAGAAACTGCGCGGACGTTGGCCACCATGTCATTGTTCTGTGTCGCCTTGTGGGCACTGTACCTGCTGTCCAGGCCGCTGAACGTATTCCGCGCTTCTTCGACTGCAGCGATGACTGCGGCATTCGTTCTCGTTGTCGCGATTCGACCACTGCGTACATTTTTTCAGCTCTTTCCGCCGACAGCACCATTGCTCGTCTCATCGGCCATCGTGGTAATGGCAGCGGCGGCGGCTCTCAAGCGCATTGTCGACAGACTGGCAGCCACGTCACAGACCCCGGAAAATGAATTGGGCTTACGCGCTGAAAAGGCGCTCACCTGGCAGCTGCTGCATGAGCGCATTGGTGTTCGAAATCTGCTGCTTGCAACTGTTTTGGTCGTCGGTGGGATGTGGCTTTTCTTCGGTGCGCTTGAGGACGTCGTCACGCGAGACCCGCTGGTGGACGTCGATATCGCCATCCATAGCCTCATGCAACGCTTTCGCTTTCCCGCCCTCGATTCACTGATGGTCGGCGCATCGGAGCTCGGTGACGCGGCGGTCACAGTTCCCGTGATTTTTGTGGTGCTTGGCTGGTTCGTCTGGCAGCGAGAACTGCGAAGCGCGCTTTACTGGATTTCGGTCGTCGCACTGGCAGAAGTCTTCGTTGAAACGATGAAATTTATCGTTCGGCGCCCTCGTCCGACGCTGATATTCGAGGGCGTACACAGCTTCTCGTTTCCGAGCAATCACGCGACCCTGAGCGTTGTCACTTACGGCCTCCTCGCCTATTTCGTCGCGCGCGGCTGCCACGGCACATGGCGCCGTCGCATCGCTATCGTGATGGGGCTTGTGATTCTCCTCATCTCGTTCTCACGTCTTTATCTCGGTGTTCACTGGTTCTCCGACATCGTCGCCGGCATGAGCTTTGGGGTCGCCTGCATTATCTCGGCGGCGTTGCTTCATCACGTTGGCGAGGGAAGTCGAACGAGCACCCTGTCCCTGGGCGTCGCAGCTATAGCTACGCTCTTGCTCAGCGCTGGCATATATATCTTCAGCGAACACAGCGCCGACCTGATTCGCTATGCGCCGAGGTGACATATCAGGAGGCGATGCGCCTTGAGCAACCGGTCCGTCTACTCATGGCTGCCAGTTTGCGGTCATCGTGCGCGGCACATCCTGAAGGATGGTGCCTGCGGTCCGCATTTGCCGCATCTTCTCGCCCTCCAGATATCCAATGGCATCATTAACCACTGCCGACTCGGTCAACTGAAACGTATGCTCGCGCAGAAGCGCTTCGCTGGTCACCAGGTCGTTTAGCATGCCAAGCACATCCTGCACTGACGCCAAGCTTTCGATGACGGCCTGATGGTCCCTTTGCAGAATGGGTGAAAAGAACTCAAGCACGTATCGCAGTTTCTTTCCCGCGATTCGTACTTCGTGAAGCGAAGTGTAGCGTGACGCCCTATCCTGGATAGCACGCTTCACTGCTTTCTTTAGAGCTTTCTCGGCCCGTTCAATGCTTCCCTCAACAAAATCAGCAAGTGCCGGGTTGCCCGAACGCGCATCAAGATGATGTCGCGTGTTTTCGATTGCATGCTTCAGCGACGACTCAATTTGTGCGTCGAAAATAGTTGCACGGCTCAGCAACAATGCCCCCGCACGCTTCTCATCGATGTCGGAGAGAAGCGTTGCGAACCGCGGCCGCATCGCATGCGCTTCCTGCATCAGATGTCGCAGCACGTCCCAATTACGGGTCACGCCCGCTATGGAGGCTAATGACTTGAACTCGTGGGCATGCGCCGTCGCGCCCGTTCCGTCGAGCAGCGGGCGATATGCCCACCATAGCGTACGGAGACGACGCAGCGCGACGCGGAGTTTGTGCAAAATCTCGGAGTCGTCGCTCGAACGAAGCAAGCTGGCGCGCCGAACGGCTTCCGCCGCTGTAGACAGGGCGAGCAGGGAAAAGGCCTCGGCGACCGGCATCGTAGGCGCGAGGGCACCTAGCTGTATCCGTGCGGCGACGCGAATCGGCGTCGTGAAAACGCCATCCTGTGCAACCGAAAGTGAACGCGCGCTCATTCATTATGCCCCTGATTTTGGATTGTCAAGGGAAGGGCGACCTTGTTCCCGCCTTGGGCGCTGTCGCCAGATTCGGCAAAGAAGCTTGCTTTTGATACGTTCAATATCGTACTGCGACAGCTTCCATTAACCAACATATCGCAGCGACATATAGCCGACGGGCTGCCGCACTCAAGGGCGACCATGCGTCCCACGACTGGTAGCATGTATGCGTTTAACGCAATCCCCTCGCGTGCAACGCAGCGAATAGCAGCGCCTTAGCCCTATTTGCTCCCTGGAGACACTTGTCGCACAGAGGACAGTTCGTCGGAATAGCGCATACCCGTTTTCGGCCGGTGTGCGCCCGTCTCGGTACCCGTCTGTGTGAAGGTTATTTTGCCGGAGTTGTCCACTATGCTTATGGCTTCGCGGTCACTGCCTCCGAGGCTCCTCGTTGCTCCCACGAATTCGACCTGTCCGGCCAGTCCACAGCCGTGCCCACTTCGTAATGCTCACCCGTTTGAAGGACGGGTCATTGAGCTCGGTCAAGTCGCAAACGATGGAACGGAATTTCCTCACATGGAAAATCAAATCACTTGCCCATCGACTGCAGCCGTTTCGTTGACGAGCGTCAAGGGTAGGCCGGTGCTGACATGTAGCCTTGTATGCACGATGACTGCAAACGTTGCGTCTGCGTGTCGTGCGTCCACAAGGAGGGGATATGAAGAAGATTCTAGTTGCGATGGCTGTCGGTATCGCGTTGACATCCCCGGTCCTGCAAGCTGCTTCCAAGGACACCGGTGCGCCGCAAAGCAATTCAAAAACACCCCCCGCAGGCGCCGCTGAATTCGACAGGAATCTGGCGCAGCTTCAGGAGCAAATGAAGACAATGCAGGTGCAGATGGACCAGATTCGCAAAACTCAGGACCCTCAGGAACGCCAGAAGTTACTTGAGCAGCACTGGGCCACGATGCAAAGCGCGATGACAATCATGCACGGAATGTGGGGCCCGGGGATGATGGGCCGTGGAATGGGCCCGGGAATGATGGGTGGCGCTGGGTCCGGAATGATAGGAGGCTGGGGGCATATGGGCGGCTACTACTCGCGCCTGACCCCCGAGCAACTGCGGCAGCGTCAATACATGACTGACCAATACCTGCAGATGCAGCAGGAGATGATGAACAACATGATGTGGCAGCAGCAATACCGGGGCGGCCCACCGCCTGCCAGCACAAAGTAGACATTCTGAACAATCGATTACGGACGACTTCCCAGCCTTAAAACCTCGCCAACTACAGGAGCGGGCATGAGCAGTATTTCCAGCTACAAAGACCTGACAGGCGCGGTATCGGTTCAGATGCGAGCGATGCGCGCGTCACAGCCTGACTTGATGGCAACATTCGGCCAACTCGCTGCGGCCGGAACAAGAGACGGGGCGCTGGACCGGAAGACTCGGGAACTGGTGGCGTTAGGGATTGCGGTTGCCTGCCGTTGCGACGACTGCATCGGCTTTCACGTCCAGACGCTGGTGAAGCTGGGCACGACAAAGGCCGAACTGGAAGACGTGCTTGGCACTGCCGTCTATATGGGAGGCGGCCCATCGATGATGTATGCCACCCATGCGTTGAGAGCCTTGGATGAATTCTCGCGCTGAATATCAACGCGCCCGGATTTCTGTCACTGTCTGTGATGCAAGGCCCCCCGAAGAGGACTACGGCATGGGACTCATGGCTGCGTCATCCCCTGGTGATGATGCATATGCCCATCCATCGCATCAGCACCGTGGTCCGAGAGCTGTGCGTCGAACCATGCGTGAAGTGACGACACGAGATTCGGGTCATCGCTGCGATAGTTCAGCTCGCCTCCACCTTTAATGTCCTTGTACGTAATCGATATCTGGCCGGGCGTTGCCGCCTTGAGTTGCGCCAATCCGGGCATGTCAGCTCCGTGAGTCCGGGCAGGCCCCGAAAAGTCACCATGCCGAAACTGCGTCTGGATTTCGCGCAGGTGCTTACGAATCAGCCGAATCTGTCCGCTGTCAGATGAGCTATTCGCAATGACCTGCTGGTTTCCACCATCGTCCGATTTGGTGAAGATGTGAGTCGTGGCCTTGAGGCTGAACGGCATGACCTCAGCACCTCGCAGCGCTACCTCGGCCTGACGTTGAGCGTCCGCCGCGAACGATTCGAACGCTGCGCCCAAGCCTGCCATCACGATAAGCGTAGTAAAAAGTATGGTCTCTTTCATTGCATGAGACTCCCGCGTGGCCAACTCTGCCGGATGACCTCTTAACTGTACTAAGACCGACCAGCATAAGGTCGGCACGGAATGAATCCCGTTCAGACGTCGTTTTAAATTGAAGAATGGGCCCTGATTCTACGGTTATTCTGCTTGCAACAGCTGTAAAGCGTTGCTACGCTTGCCTCCAGCTTAAGTCGACGCATGTGCCGAAGCATTCCATGCCTCGGGGTGCCTCGTCTTAAGCGGTTATCCAAACCCCAAAAGAGGAAGTCTATGGCAACGAAAACCGCAAAACCTGCAGCCAAGAAAGCAGCAACAAAGCCCGCAGCGAAGAAAGCAGCGCCCGCAAAGAAGGCAGCCGCTGCTGGGGCAACGCTGAAGCCCCTGAAAGACACGTTCACGAAGGCATCGCTTGCTACTCACGTAGCAACTCAGGCCGGTGTTGAACCCAAGCAAGCAAAGGCTATCCTCGCAGCGCTGGAAGACACCATCCTCGGTTCTGTTCACAAGAAGGGTGCCGGCGAGTTCACGCTGTCGGGCCTGCTCAAGATTGGTGTACAGCAAGTGCCTGCGAAGAAAAAGCGTTTCGGCAAAGACCCGTTCACCGGTGAAGAGCGTTGGTTTGATGCCAAGCCGGCGACCGTGCGGTTGAAGGTGCGCGCGCTGAAGAAGCTGAAGGACGCAGCGGCATAAGCGCCCCCGCCGTCTGCTAGAAGGCCCGCTTTTCGAGCGGGCTTTTTTAATGGCATCTCCGACGTAACGCCGCCCGAGCTCGCTACGGTACCTGTGTCCCAACGGCAACCCAACGCCTACGTGTTCCCAATTTCTGACTGAGCCTTCCGACGTCCGGGACCGCGGTGGGTCAAACGCATACCCCAGCACTGTGTTCACACCTATACTTTCGATGACGTCAACGAATTGAAGTGACCCAATGTCGAATCTCGCCATCAGTTCGCTTCCGCAAGTACAGGCCCGTGCGCATCTCATCGCCGACCGGATTGACCTCAAGAACTTCAAAATCACCGATTCACTCGCCACCACGCCGCTGACGGTAACGGTAGGCGGGGCTGACGGCATCGCCGTTCTTTTCAGGTACGGCGTCGTCGTGTTATTTGGT